>NZ_JBGJZL010000013.1:0-103394 GCF_042610375.1 Pelosinus sp. sgz500959 | reverse complement strand
ACCCTTTTTGCAATCGGGCCATTCTAATACGTTCGCCAGGTGTAGTGCCAATTATCATTTCTATATCTTGATTTATTGTCCGATGAACCACAATTTCATCTAGGTTGTTCTCTACACGCTTGTCCTTGTGGATTTTTAGGGGATCATCAACAAGATTGTACATGCAGCACAAGTGATATCAAACGTTATCGTAAGCGAATATCTGGTCCTCTTCTCGATCGGATCGATATTTATGTACATGTATCTCGTTTAGATTATAGTGAAATGACGAATACTATCCCCTCAGAATCTTCAGCGATCATCAGTCAACGAGTAGCTATGGCCCGGGAAATACAATATGCTCGTCTTAGCAAATATAATATTTTTTGTAATGCTCATATGGGGCATAAACATATAAAGTCAGCTTGTCGCATGACGAATGGAGCACAAACGATCTTAGAGCAGGCTTTTAGCAAAATGAATCTCAGTGCGAGAGGATACGATAGAATCCTCAAAGTTGCAAGAACAATTGCCGATCTGGCTCAAGCCGAGGAATTAACTGAACTACATATTGCTGAAGCCGTACATTTCCGTAATAATATGCAAGAAAATTACTAATGCGATTTACCGAAATGATATATCTTACTATAATGATATTAAATATTGCTATATGAAGGAAAAAACTTTTTTTTTAGCGAATATAAAAATGAAAGTTTTTATCTATTGATGAGATGATAAGACGTCTAAGATAGCTTTTTATGCATAACTTTGTCATCATCATTACGTCATCAAGATACCAGTGATTGAAATATTGGTTAAAGGAGATACATATAATGGGCTTAGAGGGAAGAAATATGACCTATGTTAAGACTATTCCATTAGAAATAAGAGCTAAAGTATTATATGAATTTCTTAAAAAAGGTACAAGTATGCGTGATATAGGGATAAAGATTTCTCGTCATACCAAACTAGATGGTTGGAATTCTTGGTCAATTATTCATTTTTANGAGCTAAAGTATTATATGAATTTCTTAAAAAAGGTACAAGTATGCGTGATATAGGGATAAAGATTTCTCGTCATACCAAACTAGATGGTTGGAATTCTTGGTCAATTATTCATTTTTATGGATTTAATAAAAATGCTAAAGGGTTTTATACACATATAACCTTAAAAAAGTTGATTGAAGAATTAGGAACTTTGAATGAAAATGAAATGGAACAATTTTATTTATCTGAAAAAACCTTAGAAGATATCATGATTGAGTCTAACTTAAATTTAATAGATAGTGATGCTACTGATGTATTTAGAAATATAAAAATACGGATAGGTGAAAATAAATTACGCAAACAACTATTAGAAAATTACAACCACACCTGCGCTCTTTGTAAAATATCCAATCCCAAATTACTAATGACTCGTCACATAAAAACTTGGATAGAATCTTCAAGAGAGGAACGGATAAATCCTAAGAATGCTATCCTTTTATGCAAACTTCACGATGCACTTTTTGAAAATGGATTTATATCATTATCAGATCAATATGAAGTCATATTTTCAACGAATTTTGATTTTAATGATCAAGGAATATCGACAGATATACGATTTACTTGTCCAAAACAAGATGCTCCAGATCCGATATTTATGTTGGAACATCGTAAAAAAAATAATTTAACAATATCGCAAAGTAGATTTTTTTAAGAAGAAAAGAATCTTGCAGATTAAAAAAACAATTGTAACTGTCGAAAAAAAGAAACAAGAGAATCATCTCCTTGTTTCAAAACGTGATTTTTATTATTTTAGATATCAACGTTACTATTTTGCCAGTGATAATTTACCGTAGTGTTAACTCGCCAGTAGCGTAGGGGAGCAACGGAAGAATCATGTATGCGATAGGTCCAATATTTTGCTTCGCCGGGCTCTAAGTAAATGTAATTACGTTGGGTGAATTGCCCGCTTGCAACCAGTTCTTGAAAATTACGATTTATTGCATAAACGTCCATATTGACCCAATTTGTGTAAGGAATATACTTGTTAGTATCGTTAAACCAATAGCCATAAATAACGATTGTAGTACCTTCGTAATATACATTTTCTGCAGTGAAAGTAAGTTTACCCTCCAGTCCCGAAGCATATGTCACTGAAATAAACAAGAGTAACATGACTAATGTTGTTGCTACAATCTTTAATTGTTTGTTCATATTTTTATGTCCCCCATTTTAATGATATAGTACCTGATTGGTATTGAATCCCCATTTAAAATCGACATCTAAGATATTATATTTTTATTTTTAATAAATGTTACTCAAAGCAATAGAAGTTGTTTACACGCTTCAAATATAATCTTGTTTAAAGTCCTAGTGAAAAGTTGAACAATTTCTTTTATGAAAAAAAAGATATGATAAAAAAGGATATTATGGTAAAATGTCGAAAACTAATAAGTAAATAATAGGCAAACCTTCTGAAAAGTTGGGACGCAAAGCTTTGGGTCTAACGATGTTTAAGTCTATGACTGCCAGGTTGCATCATTGGGGTTGTATGATGTAGACAGGCAGTTTTTTATTTTGATTTACTTGATATGTAACTTTCAAATTGTTCTCTTTGACTTTCACTGTTAATAAGAAGGAATTTATTGTAAGAGAAAGAATGTTTTATAAGAGATGAAATATTTGGAGGGATTTAATATGTATTTTTTAGTAGCTAAATATTTTATAATCGTAAGGATAATTATTATGTATGCCCTGGGAAAGGTTAAGTTAGTTATTATACAGCAACAAAATAAAAGAAGGATAATCCAATATGCGTAATCATCAGAAAGGCTTTATCTTAATTGACTCCCTAGTTGGTATGGTCGTGCTCAGTATGGCTTTGCTTGGTCTCGCGGCTATTTTTATGCAAAGTACAAAAGGCACAGTTGCAACGGATAATCAAAATAAAGCAGCTTATATTGCGAATGAACAATTATCTAGACTAAAGGTTCATGACGGTCAAAAACAAGATCGCAACAGCACGGTATGGGCAACGACTAAAACTGTATCTCAAAGTAATGGTACGAGCAATGGTATGACATTTACTGTAATAACTGAAGTTGTCCCTGCAGAAGATGTACCAGCTGATTTGCATGCCGATACTATCCCTGTAAGAGCCACAGTGAACTGGAGTGAACCAACAGGGACGAAACAATTGGAATTTATAACCTATTATTACTATGGAGAAAGAAAATGACTACGCTCTTATCTAATCGGAAAGGATTTACATTAGTCGAACTGGTAATTGGCATAGCAATCATGACAATTACATTGGCAGGATTGTTTAATGTTTTGAGTGTAGCAATAAAATCATATCAATTTAGCCAAAAACAAGTTTATGAGTTTCAACAATCTCGACTTGCAATTAATACCGTCATCGATGATTTGAGAAATGCTACAGAGGTTACCTCACCAGAAAAAGGCGTTAGTCAAAGTAGTATAAATTATAAAATAAACACTATCGACTATACGATCCAAATCGGTAGTGGACAGGATGCTGGTAAATTAATGAAAGGTACAACTGCAATTACGCCTAATGTTGTAAAAACAGTCTCATTTACAAGAGATGCTACGGATGGTCGTATTCTCAAAGTAACTGTCATATTACATAGCCCTAAAAATAATTCCTTTGGAGACGTTGTTATTGATACTGGTGTTTTCATGACAAATTTATCTCAGTGAGGTGTAGTATGATTAATAGGCAAAGAGGTTCTGTTACAATGGTGGCAATCATAATGGTAATGTTTTTAGCTATTTTGGCGAGTACGGCTAATACGCTTGTAAATAGTGATCTGCGAATGTCAAAGACGAACAGCGATGCTATCGAAGCTCAATTTGCGGCTGAAGCTGGGGCTAAAAGGGCTATCTCTATGTTTTATCAAAAAAATCAAGATTGGACATGGCTAGATGCTAACAGTACACCGATTTGGCAAAGTTTAAGTACTGATCAAAATAAAAGTTACCATGTTAAAACTGAATTAGCTAGTGCACAAGTTGTTCCAGTAAATCCTGCTGTAGGTGGAGTTTATACTATAACGTCTATAGGAAAGGTTAGAGGAACTATAAAAAAGGTGACAGTAACAGTAACAGTGACTGGTAATAGTGGTGCAAGTATTTTAAATAAATATGCCTTGTATAGTAAAAATGATACTTATATATGGGGTGGAAATGGTCCGAATATAAAAGGAGATATGGGCCTCGCTGGTGGCAACAAGGTGAAAATTGACAGCGGATATAATTTTCTTCAAGGAAAGCTTCATGTAACGAGTATTCCTACAGGGTGGCATGATTGGCTAACGAGTGCTATGTATGTTATTGACCCTGATATTGGCACCTTATCTGTTGTAATACCTCCTTTGCCGACGTTACCTGTAATATCTACATCGATACCAACTGGTGCCGATATAATCACTGGACCGAATACCGCATCTATGCCTAATTCAGTCTATTATAGTACTGCTCTTTCAGACTTTGGGGGCGGCTTAATCGCAGGATCCTCAGATACAACGCTATATGCTACGAATGGTTTACATTTAACAAATAAAGGATCATCCTATAACAAAGGATGGATTACTGCAAGTAATGGAAATTTGAAAATCTATATAAATGGCGATGCAAATCTAAGTAACGGTAGTTACATCAATTCCAAGGGTAATATAGAAATTTATGTATCTGGTAGTCTGAGTATGTCAGGTGCATCATACATCAAGAGTGATAACGGCAATGTGACGATAATTGCTAATCAAGAAATAAATTTGACTGACAATAATAATTACATTCAAGCTGCGATTAAGGGGAAATCAGAGATTTATTCATTGAAAAACTCTATAAACCTTAGTAATAGTTGCTATATTAATGGAGGGACTGTAACGCTAGAAGCACAAAGTAATGTTAACTTTGCAAATAGCAGTTCTATAAATAAGAGTAATACTTATTCAAATGCGATTGCTTTTATTTACGCTAATGGGTCCACATTTACGAATGATGTCGTAATTGGCGGAGCTGCATCCCAAGTTATAACAACAGGGCCATTTAACATAAATAGTAATGTATATGCGCCAAATACATTATTTGTTTCAGCTTCAGGTCAAACGCAAATTAGTAATAATCCGACTATTGGTTGTCTCTATACAAATGGCTCACTCAGTGTATCAAACACTCCAACGATCATACCAAACGCCAATGCGATTAGCCTTATTACTGGGGGTTCAACTCCAAGTATTACAGTTAATAACTGGGGTAACTAGTTGTTAACTTTGTATTGATGAATACAAAGCTATGTTAATAAAATTTTTAGTAGAATGTAGAATGTAGAAATAGAAGAAAGATTGCAAGAGTCTAATTTTTGGAGGTACAAAATAGTTGTACAATCTTTTATGTCCAAGTTTAATCATAAAATCTTTATATGAAATTGAACCTCAGGTTCTACACCAACAAGGAATTAAAGGCATCATCTTTGATTTAGACAATACCATAATACCTTGGGATAGTCCTACCATGTCACCCGAAATGATTCAATGGTTGCAGGAACTGTTAACTCGAGGATTTAAAATCTGTTTAGTATCAAATAACATGGGTAAGCGAGTTAAAACAATTGCTGGAATCTTTGGGATACCCTTTGTTTCTAGAGCTTATAAGCCTGCAAAATCAGGATTTCGTCAGGCATTGACTCGTATGGAGCTAAGAGAAGAAGAAGTGGCAGTTGTTGGAGATCAATTATTCACAGATGTTCTTGGTGGCAATCGCTTAGGATTATTTACAATTTGGGTTAAACCTTTAAGCGCTAAAGAATTCATTGGTACTCGCATTACTCGTCGTTTAGAAAAAGTGGCAGTAGACATGTTGCGTGCTAAAGGATTAATGAAGTAGCTAAAACATGAAATGGAGTTGTCATATGATTACAGGAAAAACAAAAACTTTAGGTATCTTAGGATGCCCAGTGGGACATTCTTTATCACCACTCATGCATAATGCGGCTTTTGCAGCATTAACTCTTGATTATATTTATGTTCCTCTACCTGTTGAACCTGATCATTTAGGTCAAGCTATAGCAGGTTTAAAGGCTATGGGGTTTGTTGGAATGAATGTCACTATCCCACATAAAGTCACCGTCATGCCTTATTTGGATGAAATTCATCCAAGTGCTCAGTTAACAGGGGCTGTAAATACCATTGTTATAAAAAATGGTAAATGTATTGGTTATAATACAGATGGCCAAGGCTTTATCCAATCCTTAACCGCAAAAAGTATTACAATAAAAGATAAAACTGCCGTTATTATGGGAGCGGGCGGGGCAGCACGGGCTGTTGTCTATGGTCTACTCGAATATGGTATTAAGAAAGTCATAGTCGGTACACGCAATGTAGCTAAGGCTCAAGAGTTTGTCAAACTATTTCCTAAAAGCCGTAGCAAGATAGAGGGGTGTAATTGGGAGACAGAAAGTTTTATCCAAGCTCTTCAAGAGTGTGATATTCTAATCAATTGTACACCTATTGGAATGTCCTCAAATAAAGAAACACAATTGCCGATTCAGTGGCATCACATTAAGTCTGACGCAGCCGTATGTGATTTAATCTATAATCCATCCCCTACAGATTTTTTGGTTCAAGCTGAGATGCGGGGGCATATCATCATGGATGGAAAAGGGATGTTAGTTGAACAGGGGGCTTTAGCTTTTGAACTATGGACGGGTGAAAAAGCTCCACGTAAGATTATGTCAGAAACATTAGACAAATTTATTTAAAAATAGTTAAATTTAGGTAATTTTACAATAAGTAAGCAGGAAAAGTCGAAGAATATTTGAATACTACATAATAGGTTTTATGAAATAGATTGATCTTATCCGCCTAAAGATAAGATAGTAGAGGTGAAACTGTGAGCCTATCATCTGATTTAAAAAAAATCGCAAATAAACAATACCACCTAACAGCAAGAGAACGTCTTTTGGTGATTGTTGCAATTGGTGTTATTGGAATTGCTATAACACTTTATGTCAGCAATTCAGAAGTGGCAGTTGAACCTACTGCTCCAAATGAAAATTCTCAAAAAATGGTAAGTGCACCGACTCAACCTGTACTGCCAATAGCAAGTCAAGTGATGCAAGTTACTCAAGTAGAACAGGGAATTCGTGATCCTTTCGCCAAACCACCTGAAGTCCAAGAACAAAAAAACAATTCAAACGCAAGTTCACCATTCATTCCAAACAACATACCTCCCAAGATGCTGGGGAGCGCACCTCCGATGATACCTAAAAATAATACCTCGACGACGATGCAGCAGACAAATATGAAACTGACAGGTATTGTTGGTAGTACTGAACAGAGGCTTGCAGTGATTATGTCAGGCAGTAAAAGTCAATCCTATAGCGTAAATGAGATGATTGGTATATACAAGTTGATAGCGATCAATAATGATTCTGTTGTTTTACAAAATTCAAATGATAAACTAGTACTACAATTAGAAGCAGCTGGGCAAAAGGGAGATAATAATAGTGCAAAATAAAACATATATCGTCATTGTGATGCTCGTGCTCTCCATGCTAATTTCTACGGTTGGACTTGCAAGCCCTAAAACTTATAATTTTAATTTTATGGATGAAGATATCCGTATTGTATTACATACGTTATCAAAAATTAGTAATGTTGATATGGTGATTGATGATTCGATCAAGGGTAATATGACCATGAAACTAACTAATGTTACTTTTGATACAGCATTAAACTTAATTACAGCAGGGAAGGGGTTATCTTATCGTAAAATAGGTAATTCCATTATTATTGAACCTGCAGATATGGGCATGACAGAAGTCATCAGATTACAATATACCAGAGCAAGTGATATTAAAAAAACCATTGAGCCTATCGCTACCAATTTAAAACTTAAAATTGAAATTGATGATATATCTAATTCTCTTCTTGTCACGGGTTCTCCAACAGGTTGTGATCGTATCAAGAAAATATTGAAATCTATTGATGTGCTTCAACAACAAGTAACACTTGAAGCAAAGGTTGTGGCCATTAATAAAACAAATATGAAAGATTTAGGAATGGATTGGTCATGGGAAGCGACACCACAATCTGCGACTTATGACGTTACACTTCCAGTCATTGATGGGACTACAGGAGTTGTCACGACACCAGGAAAAACAACTGTTACTCGTACTGCAAATAAAGGAGTCATTCAATTTGGTCGCAATCCAGAAGGATATCCTTATGAATTTTATTACCAAACAAAAATAAGTGCTCTAATTAGTAAAGGTAATGCTAAAATTTTAGCTAGCCCTAAGGTGACTACGATCAATGGAAAAGAAGCTCGCGTATTGATTGGTGATCGTATTCCTGTATTGACGGAAACTGTCTCCGATGGAAAAACTTCTACTACCGTTCAATATATTGATGCAGGTATTAAGTTAACCTATACACCGACCATTAATACAGATGGTACGATTACAGCAAAAGTACATACAGAAGTCAGTACGCCAACCTTAGTATCTGATATTAAAAATTACCGAATTACAACTCGTGAAGCCGAAAGTAATGTTTCCATGAAAAATGGTGAGACCATGATTATTGCAGGTTTAATTGGTAGTGAAGAAAGTAAGACCAATAATAAAGTTCCTTTTCTAGGCGATCTTCCACTGTTAGGATCCTTGTTTAAAAGTAATCACAATTCTAAAACTGAAACGGAAGTCGTTGTTTTCTTAACTGCGACAATTGTTAAATAACAAGGTTATATTGGGGGATAGGTATTAAAAAAAATGAAACGTAAACGGTTAGGCGATTTATTAATTGATACGGGTTTAATCACCCCTTCCCAATTAGATACAGCCCTCCAAGTGCAAAAGAAAAGTGGTAAACGTCTTGGTAAAGTGCTGATTGAACTTGATTATGTATCAGAACATGCCATCATTGAAGTCTTAGAATTTCAATTGGGTGTACCTCATGTGGATTTATCTAACCTTTCTATTTTACCAGAAGTGACAGCTCTTCTCCCTGTGAGCTTAGCGGAACGACACCAAATCATTCCCATCAAACGAATTGGTAAGAAAATTACCTTAGCAATGGTTGATCCTACAAATTTTTATGCCATTGATGATGTCCGTATGGTTTCAGGTTTTGATGTGGAGGCCGTCATTGCCACAGAGAAAGATGTGTTGCAAGCCATTCGTGAATCCTATGGAGTGCAGGATTTAGTTGATAAAGCTGTTAATAAAATGCGTCCTGAAGAACTCGCCTTAACATCCACAATGCAGGCTGCTGATGATGCTCCGATTATCAGTCTTGTTAATTCCTTTATCAGTCAAGCTATTAAAGATGTTGCCAGTGATATTCACATTGAGCCCCAAGAAAAAACACTTCGCGTACGTTTTCGTATTGATGGAATGCTAAGAGAAATTGGTAGCTTTCCTCGAGATATTCATGCGGCCATTGTTGCACGGATAAAAATTATCAGTGAAATGGACATTGCGGAAAAACGTATTCCTCAAGATGGACGTATCAAAATTAGGGAAGCTGGTCGTGATGTAGATGTGCGCGTTTCAACCTTGCCAACCATCATGGGCGAGAAAGTCGTCATGCGACTCTTAGATCAAAAAGCTGTCATCTTAGATATTGATAAACTTGGCTTTTCTCCTGAAAATAAAGTCGTCTATCATGATTTGTATTCTCAATCTTATGGTATGGTTCTTGTTACGGGGCCAACTGGTTCAGGAAAAACTACGACTCTTTATTCCACACTTGTTACAGTCAACTCTCCTAATCAAAATATTATTACTCTCGAAGATCCTGTAGAATATCGTTTGCCTGGGATTAATCAAGTGCAGGTCAACCCGAAGACGGGGCTTACTTTCACCAGTGGCTTGCGCTCAATTTTGCGCCAGGATCCTAATATTGTATTAGTAGGTGAGATTCGCGATGGAGAAACAGCTGATATTGCCATCAGAGCTTCATTGACGGGTCATCTGGTCTTTAGTACTCTTCATACCAATGATGCAGCAGGTACGATTACCCGTCTCCTGGATATGAATGTTGAACCCTTTCTAGTGGCATCGTCCGTATTAGGTGTTGTTGCTCAAAGGTTGGTGCGAATTTTATGTCCTGAGTGTAAAGAAGTTTATACACCCTTACCCGATTCCTTAGAACGAAATTTTCTTGGATTTACACCTGATCAATTTCTTACACTGTACCGTGGTGTTGGATGTTCTCGATGCAATCTCAGTGGATATCGTGGACGAATGGCAATTCATGAGGTCATGCCCATTACGGCACAACTACGGGCGGCCATCAATCGTAGAGCTTCAAGCGATGAAATTAATAAAATTGCCATTGAGCAAGGCATGGTCACCATGCGGCAAGACGGTATTAAAAAAGCATTGGCAGGTTTGACTGACTTACGGGAGGTCATGCGTGTAGCTTACGCTGGAAAGGATGGGGGATAAAATGGATCAATTATTAGAACAAGCTGTAAAAAAGGGCGCATCTGATATACATATCACAGTCGGTGTCCCTCCCATCCTGAGGATCAATGGGGGGTTGGTACCCACGGATCATCCGTCACTGACAGTAGACGATACAGAAAATTTTTTTATGACCATTAGTAAGCCAGAACAACAGGTAAAATTTAAACAACATGGTGAAATAGATTTTTCATTTGCTATTTTTGGGTTAAGTCGTTTCCGTGTTAATGCCTTTCGTCAGCGTGGCTCTGTGGCTGTTGTTATTCGTCTTGTCAACGAGAAAGTACCGACTTTAGAGGAACTTGGCCACCCGCTTGTTCTAAAAAGCTTAGCTACTCAGCCTAGAGGGTTAGTACTTGTGACAGGTCCCACAGGCAGTGGTAAATCGACAACATTAGCGGCAATGATTAATTTGATCAATCAAGAGCGTTGTTGTCATATTTTAACCTTGGAAGATCCCATTGAATATTTGCATAAGCATAAGAAGTCTATTGTGAATCAACGGGAAATGCATGCTGATACTCAGTCATTTAGCATTGGACTTCGTGCCGCTCTTCGTGAAGATCCTGATGTGATTTTAGTAGGTGAGATGCGTGATCCTGAAACCATTGCTACGGCTATTACAGCGGCTGAGACGGGGCATTTAGTCTTTGCTACGTTACATACGGGCAGTGCACCTCAAACGATTGATCGTATTATTGATTCCTTTCCTGCCCATCAGCAACAGCAAATAAGGATTCAATTATCAGCGACTCTTCAAGGTATTATTGCTCAGCAACTCTTGCCGCGTGTTGATCAGCAAGGGCGAATTGCGGCGATTGAAGTATTGGTTGCCACGCCGGCCGTGCGCAATATCATTCGCGAAGGCAAAACCCATCAACTTGTTTCGGTCATCCAAACTGGTGCCAAATTTGGCATGCAGCCTATGGATATTGCCTTACGAGATTTATATCGTCGTGGCGCTATATCCTATGATGAAGCAATGATGCATGCAAGTGATGTCGAGGCCTTTACCCGTCTGATTTATGGTTAAAATAAAGAAAGTAGGAGATTGACATGGCTAAAACCTTTGCCTATAAAGCCAAAGACCGTAGTGGACAAGTGTTGGTAGGCAGTATTTTGGCTGAAAATGAAAATGCAGTAGCTGCACATGTTCGCGAAAAAGGCTATTTTATTACTCAAATCAAAGAAGAAAATAAAAATAGTTCAATTAATGATTTTTTTGATGAGTTTAGAAGTATTAGTTTAAAAGAAATAGCCATTTTGTGCCGGTTATTTTCCACAATGATTGATGCGGGTTTGCCTCTTATGTCATGTCTTACTGTCCTTATAGAACAGAATGATAATCCAAGAATGAAAAAAGCTCTTCAGGATATATACCAAAAGGTCAAAGAAGGAGAAAGTCTATCCCGCTCCCTTGGTGATCATCCGAAAATTTTTCCTAGTATTATGGTTAATTTGGTAGAAGCAGGAGAGGTTGGCGGCGTATTGGATAGTGTATTAGGGCGTTTGGCGAGTCATTTTGAAAAAGAACATAAAATGAATGAAAAAATTAAATCAGCGCTAACTTATCCTGCTGTGGTGAGTGTAATGGCTATATTAGTCGTAGTATTTATTCTAACATTTGTTCTACCGACTTTCGTGCAAATGTTTGCAAATATGAAGATGGAGTTACCCCTGTTAACACGAATCTTGCTAGCAGTCAGCAGTCTTCTACGGAATTACGCTCCATTTATCTTGATTGCTTTTATTGGGGCGATCTATGGATTGAAGATTGCCTATCGGGAGGAAAAATATCGTAAATTTGTTGATAATTTAACATTGCGAATTCCAGTTGTCGGGATGTTATCCCGCAAAGTTGCTATTGCCCGCTTTAGTCGTACATTGAGTACCTTGCTTCATGGTGGCGTTCCTATTATTACAGCCTTGGATGTTGTAAAAAAAACCATTGGTAATTTGAGTATGATGGGAGCCCTAGGAGAAGCGCAGAGTGGTATCAAAGAAGGGATTAGTTTGGCGACAACTTTTTCTCGAAGTAAAGCCTTTACTCCAATGGTGATTCAGATGGTGTCTATTGGGGAAGAAAGTGGTGCACTCGATAAAATGCTTGAAAAAATTGCAGATTTTTATGAAAGTGATGTGGATGATGTGGTCACTCGTTTGAGTAGCATTATAGAACCTGTAATTATTGGCGTATTAGGCGTTGTCATTGGCATCATTACCATCGCGATTATGATTCCGATGTTTGATATTATAACAAGCACTTCTGGCATGTAAGTAAAATTAAAAGGAGGTGAAAATCCTAGTCTGAAGAAAAAATAGAATTTAAAATGGTATTATATAAAAAATGAAAAGAGGGATTTTTATGTTAATGACATTAAGAAAGAAAATTAAAAATCAAAAAGGGTTTACGTTAATTGAATTATTGGTAGTTATTTCTATAATAGGCGTTTTGGCATCGATTGGTGTACCTAAGTTTATGGATACTACAGCAGCAGCAAGAACAGCAAAAGTTCAAGCTGAGCTAGGTGCAATTGATTCTGCAATCCAAATTTACGGTGCTGATCATGGTGGTACCATGCCAGCTGCAATTGGAAATATTGACTCTTATATGAGTGGTGGTGCTAGACCCACTGTTGCCGCTGGTAAATATAAAATTGGAAATGCCACTCCTATTGATGTAACTGCAACTACCTATGATATGAATACCAATAAACAGGCAATAGTTACCTTAGGTACGACAACATATACTGCTGCTAGTCTTGCTGCAGCAATAGCAGCAGCACAGTAGGCTAAGTTATAATTTATGATAGATACCAAGGTATGTTACCTTGGTATCTATCACAAATCAAGTAACATATTTTATACTCTTTTACAAAGGGGTAATTCTATTGTTGATTTTACTCACTATAATTTTTGGCCTCCTCATCGGCAGTTTCCTCAATGTCTGCATCTACCGCTTACCCAAAAATGAGTCCATTGTGACTCCGCCGTCTCATTGTACAGTCTGTAATACACATCTTAAGCCTTGGGATCTTATCCCAGTAATTAGTTATCTCTTATCCCGAGGTCGTTGTCGTTATTGTAGTACTTCTTTTTCACCACGTTATGCTTTCGTGGAATTACTTACGGCCAGCCTTTTTGTCTGGTGTTTCTACGTATTCGAATTATCTCCTGAACTAATTAAAGCGTTAATTTTGACATCTTTTTTTATTGTTATTACTTTTATTGACTACGATCACCAACTTATTTTAGATAAAGTATTAGCATGCCTATCGATTGTTGGTGTTGTTATAAATTTATGGACTCATAGTGTGGAGCCATTTAACATGCTGATAGGGAGTCTACTCGGCGGAGGACTTTTACTGATCATTGCTCTTGTGAGTGGTGGCGGGATGGGGGGCGGCGATATCAAATTTGCTGCGGCTTTAGGTCTTTGTTTTGGCTGGGAATATTTAATCCTCACATTGTTTTTATCTTTCATTTTTGGCGGTATAGGCGGCGTATTGTTATTGGTTTTCAAGATGAAAAGCCGCAAAGATTTTATTCCTTTTGGTCCTTTTATTGCTTTGGCAGCGTTGTTTACTCTATTATATGGAAATAATATGATCACTTGGTATATGGAAATCATATCATGAGGTGATCATATGAGGCAGCGTGGCGCAACTTTCCTCGAACTAATGATTTGTATCGGGGTACTGGGTATCCTTGCTAACGTAGCGATATTAGCTTTCAGTTCTTCCTTGGCAAACCAACAACTTGTCAGTAGTAGTTTACAGCTAGTAGCTGATATTCGCTGGCTGCAACAACAAACTATAAATGAGGGGAGAGGTGCAATCTCCTATGTATTGCTTTTCAATCACGCTCAGCCTTATGGATACTATATAACAGCCAATGGCCAGAGTATAAAAACTGTCAACTTTCCTACAACAGTGAAGTTGTCTGGTTCTCATTCTCCCATTGGTTTTGCTCAGTCAGGGGCACCTGTCATTGGGGCGCAGAGCATTGGACTGCAAAGTACCCAACTCAAAACTTGGAAATATGTCATTCTAGCACCAGTAACTGGGCGAGTAAGGATTAGTGATTCCAATCCTTCGCCATCAGAGTGGTAAATCATGAAAAAAAGATTGATGCCGAATCAAGGATTTATCTTAGCTGAAGTGACTTTGGCTATTTTTATTATTAGCGTTGCTCTCATACCCATCTCTGGAATGTTGATACAAGCCATTCAAAGTAATACGATGGCGAGAGAGTATACCATTGTCGCTAATCTAGCACAAAAGCAGTTAGAGTTATTAAAAATTCATTCTCCCACTTATTGGGCTGGACTTTCTTTGCCTTATAACATACCTTGGCAAGATGAAATGAAAGAACCAGGGGACAAATATAAATTTACAACAAAGGCAGTTTCTGTGAATGCCAATCTTGTGAAAGTCACTGTTACTGCCCTATGGCAAGAAAGAGGTACTGATTGCCGAGTGGAATTTATGACTTTATACCCGACCTTATGAAGAAAAAAATTAATACAGAGCAAGGAATTACTTTGCTGGAACTATTGATTGGTATGACATTAGTTGTTATCTTGCTTTCTGGTATGCTAAGTTTATTATGTACACAGCTAAAAAGTTGGACTGTTGAAAAAAATCGTACAAGTATGCAACAAGTTGTGCGTATTGCCGTCGATGCCATCATGAGGGAAGTTCGTTATGGAAAAGAGCTGAGTGTACCTCGGACTCAATCCTTACGAATTACTAAACCAAATGGGGAAATTAATACTTTTGAACTTGGAGAAGGGCTTCATGCTAAGACATTGTATATGACAATTGACAAAAGGAATGCAATACCTTCTGGTGGCATGGGGACCAATCCTATTACAGAAAATGTTGTGACAAGTCTCGTGTTTACACCATATTCCAGTTCAAGTTCTCGCCAAGCCATTGGTATTACCATTGAAGTTACAGAACAAAGCACAGGCCAAAAGCAAATGCTTCATACTGTTGGTTATCCTTGGAATCGACAATAAACTCTTGGTTCAAGGAGGGCTCTTATGGGACGTGAACGAGGTTCAGTTGCCTTATTCGCGATCATGATGATGATGTTATTGAGCGCAATGGGGGCCACTTTATTATCTCTTAGCAAAACTGATATTCAAATTGCCATCAATCATCGGGATGGCATTGCAGCACAATATTTAGCAGAAGCTGGCATACAAGATGCGGTGAGTAAGTTGAAAACTGATCAAGACTTTGTGACACAAACGAGTTTGAAAAATTATACGACGACCTCTCAATCTCTTGGTATTACGCCAACTACTGGCAGTTACATCGTAGAAACTGGACCTGATTCTACGACAAGCAACAAAAACAATCGAATCATCAAGGCAATTGGTGTAGTCAATCAAGCTACTCGACAAGTGATCGCCAATGTAACACTAGCCGTACCAACAGATGAGGGGACAGCTGTTGTGATTATATGGAAAAATTAAGAGGGAGTGAATGTTTTGGAACTTAAGAATTATATGGAAGATTTAGTAATGCAGCAGATGGATGCAGTGATTGCTGCGAATCATGGTGTATGTACTTGTGAACAGTGCCGCCATGATATTGCTGCGATGGCCCTTACGATTTTACCAGCTCGTTATGTTGTAACCCCTCGGGGAGAAACGTATACACGCATTAAAGCCCTTGAACAACAGTTTTCTGTTGACATTATGATGGCCTTGACAGAAGGTATTAATACTGTCAAAAAATACCCCCATCATAAGGAAACAGGAGTCTAAAATGTGGAAAAAAATCGAGAAGTTTTTATTGCAAAAGTCATCTGACTTTATTGGTATTGATATTGGGACTGGCGCAATAAAACTTGTTGAGATCGCTTGGCTAAAAGGCGTACCAGTATTGAAAAATTTTAGTATTAAAGAATTGCCTGAGAAGATCATCGAAGATGGGCTAATTATTGATCGTCAGCAGTTGACTGAAACTCTTCGTCAACTGCTGGCGACGACTCGCATTCATAGTAAAAATGTGGTTATGGCAGTTGGTGGTCGGATTATGTTTGCTCGTGAATTAATTTTTCCTGCTATGACCATGGAAGAATTAGGAGAGGCTATTAAATGGGATTTAGAGAAATATATCCCTTATGCCCCTGGCACTTATTATTTTGATTTTTCCATTGTTGGGCAAGGTGATACGGACACAGAAATTAAGGTATTACTTGTCGCATCTCCTTTAGATCATATTAATAATCTAATCGAAATGATTAAGAGTGTGGGCTTAAAACTTGCTGCTATTGATGTTGAGCCATTAGCCTTATATCGAATTTTTGATGATGCAGATCAAAGCATGGTCATTGATATTGGAGCCTTATTATCACAAGTCACTATATTTCATAATGGCAGTCCAGCTGTTATTCGTAATATTCCAATTGGCGGCCGAAACTTTACGAATATCATTATGCAAGCATTAAGCCTTCAATTCAATGAAGCGGAAGATATGAAACAACAGTATAAGATTTTAGGACAAGAAGAGATCTCTCCTGAATATGTTGAAGTAAAAAAACAGTTCGAATTCCTTGTCGAGGAATTTACCAGAGACATTCGTCGTACCGCAGAATATTTTCAACAACAGCATAGAAATGTCATACTGAATAAAGTCTTTATTACTGGTGGTGGAGCCAAACTTAATCATTTGGTAGAATCCTTAGCTACGTCTCTGGGCATGCCTGCTGTTATGCATGATCCTTTAGTTAAACTCAACATTCCTCATTCTTTTGATGAAAATTACTTGAAACAAGTTGCACCTCAACTAGGAACAGCCATTGGCCTAGCCTTGCGCGGAGGTGATTTATGATCCGCATTAATTTATTGCCAGTAACAGAACGTCAGCCTAAGTGGCCAGTTAATCGTTTGCTGGTAGCAACTGGGTTATTAGTCATCATGGTGCTAAGCAGCATCTATACGTATACTCTTTATGATGTATGGAGCCTAGAAAGACAACTACAAAATACTCGAAATCAATACCAATTGTTACAGCCAACAAGAACATTGATGGCAAGTGCCAAAAATAAACAACAACAATTTGATAAGAAAAATAATATAGTCACTCTATTGACTAAGGAACGTCGATCTTGGTATGGCATTATTCAACATCTCACGGCAGATACATCACCTCACATCTGGTTTACTGAGTTGGCAAAATCAGATAAAGGGGCCATTCAAATTAAGGGCTGGACAGCAACATATCCCCTTGTCGCCGAATTTATGCAGACCATTGAGCAGGATCAATTTTTCATTGAACCTACGTTAACGAATGTTGAGCGGAATGGAATGACTCAGACTGCTACATTTGAGATCCTTGTAAAACCTAGGGGGATATAATAATGAGTGGGACTTCATGGAAAAAAATACAAGTTAAACATAAAATTAGTTTTTTTGTTATTGCTAGTGTTCTTATGATTTATTTGTTTTATGATTTTTTATTATTGCCTCAATGGACACGCAGAGATGAACTAAAAACTCAACAAAATCTTGAACAACAACAAGTACAAGTGGTTCAATCTTTTGTATTGGCTCATCCAAATGCTGAGCAATATTTAACTGAATTAGATCGTAAAATTACACAAGTGGATATGATGTTACCTGATACTCCTGATATTAGTCGTTTTCTATTAGACATTGAACAATTATCTCAGGAAAGTGGAGTTCAGCTCGGTTACTTCAAACCTGGTAAGATAATAACCAAAGAAGGCTATCAAGAAATTGATATAGAATTTTCGGTTAGTGGAAATTATATGCAAACCATGAATTTTCTTAATAAAGCTGAGAATGGATTACGTTTTATCAATGTAACTAGTATAGGAATAAGAATGGAAAAAAATACGTTGGAAAGCAAATTAACAGCAAAGATTTACAGTTATGGTGTGCCTGCAGTATCAACGGCGAATAATGATAAAAATACATCTATTAAAAAATAATCTGAAATATCTTTAGATATTTTAGATTATATAGTAGAATATTAGTGAGTGGATTATGAAACGTTTTGCAAGCGGTGATGTTATAAGTAACCTCACCGCTTGTGTTGTTATTTTTTAGGCATGATGAGTAATAATTTTCGTAATGAGGTGAACGTATGTTTCGGTTTAATATTGCCGATAACAGTAACGTAGATGTTACGATGGCAATTGATCATGACCGCCAGTATAATTGCTGGTAGTCATTATGAAAAATATTGTATTGATAGGATTTATGGGTACGGGAAAAACAACGATCGGTCGATTACTAGCTAGTCGTTTAGGACGTCCTTTTGTTGATAGTGACAAAAAGGTTGAACATGAGAATGGGATGACCATCCGCGAAATATTTGAACGTCATGGTGAAGCTTATTTTCGTCAAAAGGAAAAAGATATGATTGCTCGGTTATCACGATATAACAATGCTGTGATTGCCACTGGCGGTGGTGTGGTGCTATCAAGTGAGAATATGAGGCGTCTAAAGAAAAATGGTGTCATCATTGCTCTTACCGCTTCCGTTGAAACGATTTTAGAGCGTACAAGCAGACGAAATACCAGACCTTTACTCTTAGATTTTTTTGCCCGTGAGCAAATTGTGGACAAACTCATGAGTGAACGGTATGAACTTTATCAAAAAGCCGATTTTAGTATTGATACAAATGGTAATTCACCACAGCATGTAATTAACGAAATTATGCTGTTTTTGCGACAAGCGGGTTATTTACGTGGTCGTGGATGAGATATCAGAATGAAGTATAACTTTTTTGAGAATGGTTATACTAATGAATGTAACAAATTAATTTGTTGAGCAGGAAACGAGAATTTTTTGTAGAATAATGTAGAAATATGGTGATGAAAAGGCTTTTATTTCCATAAATAAGGTAATGGTACCCTGTATGGGAGGTTAGGACAATTAGGTCGATCTTATTAAGTAATGTTAGTGAAGGTATGATTTTAGCACAAGATGTCGTTGATAAACATGATAGAATATTAATTGTATCAGGGATGCCGTTGAAGCTAGAAATAATACGATTGCTTGAAAAACATGACATTACTTCAGTGTTCATCAGTGATCCCAGTTCGGTAAATGATCAGATTGAGATGACTGAGGATGTGGCTAGTGCTGAGATTCGATTGAAGTTAATTTCTAGTGTGAGAGATGCTTTTACCAATAAAAATGGTGTAGGCGAACAATTAGCACACTTACAATCTTCAGTCGAAGATGTAGTAGATACTTTAGCAAAACGTAAAAATGTATTACTCTATTTGAATGATATTGATTATACAAGTGATTACTTATTCATGCACAGTGTTAATGTAGGGTTATTCTCAATTGTAATTGGCATGGCAATGAATGTACCTCATGACGAGTTATGCTTACTTGGTATGGGTGGATTCCTACATGATTTTGGTAAAACAGCAATTACTCCAGAAATTATTAATAAGCAAGGCAAATTAACTCTTGCAGAATTTAATGAAATCAAAGAACATGCTTCTCTCGGTTATCGAATGCTAAAAAGCGATGATCAGTTGGATTATCGTATTATGTTTATGGCATTACAACATCATGAACGTTGTAATGGCAGTGGGTATCCATGGGGAATTGAAAAAGATAAAATACATCCTTTAGCCCGTATTGTGGCTGTAGCTGATGTTTATGATGCTCTAACGACGGATCGCGTGTATCGTTCTCGACTCAGTTCATTTGCAGCAATGCAAATCATTAATGAAGGAGATCGAATTCATTTTGATTCTGATGTGATTGCAGCTTTTAATAAGGTTGTGATTCCCTATCATATTGGTAGTGAAGTCATACTGGATCGTGGCGTAAAAGGTCAGGTCGTCGGACTCAATTCTACTAATTTAGTACGACCATTAATTTCTACCAGTGAAGGTTTACTCAATTTGCTACATGAACCTGATATTAAAATTATAGCCATAAAATAATAAGGAAAACTTGGCTACTGCTGAGTTTTCCTTATTATTTTTTCCTGGATTTTATCGATTCAATATCATTTAAATGTAAACAGATTTAAATGATATTGAATAGTATAGAATAGGTTGATACGGGAGGTGGTTTATGGTGGAATTAGAAAACTTCCACCTCATGTCTTTTCGAGGCATTGAATTTAACCAGGTATTAATTCTAATGCAGCTGCAGGATCAATATATCAGTCAAATTTATCAGCACATTGATGCACTATCTGCGGATTTTCTTGTTTCAAATAAAGTAGAATTTAAAGAGTTTATGATACATTTAAAGCTATTTATCCAATACCATGCCCGTAGCGAAGGTTTTTGTATTGCAATGGAGACAATACAAGTCTATAATCGGAGTTTGTTGGATAAACTCTTAAATAATAATGTGTTAGTTGCTGCGGAAGAATTAGAAAGATCGATTATTTATTTAGAAGATCTTATCAGTCAATTATTAATAAGAACTGCCCCTCAAATTATACTATTGAATCAAAATATCAGTAATTTAGAAGAAACTCAATTGAAAATAATCGAGTTTTTAGAAGGTTTATTGCTAATTTTTCGTCAAACTTATCTAGAAAATTAATAAATAAAAAGGATTTTTAGTAATGTAAGTGAAATATGTACATATATGTAATAAAGACATATTTTCTAACTAGAATATATGTCTTTTCTTACCAGTTTTGATATTGTATTGATGGAACAATAACATTTAACAAGAGTAGTTGTTAAGGGAGATACATAATGGATGAACAAAAGTTAAAACTAGAGCATTTAAATCGCTTACTGACTGAAATGAAGAGTGTCGTTATCGCATTTTCTGGTGGAGTCGATAGCACATTGTTGGCAGCAGCTGCTAAAAAGATTTTAGGTGATAAAGCCATTGCTGTAACAGCCACTTCAGATAGTTTTACATCAAGTGAATTAGATGAATGTCGAAAACTTGCCCAGTTAATTGGTATTAAACATGTCATTCTATCGACTCAGGAATTTAACAATGATCAATTTATTGCGAATACTTCACAGCGATGTTATTTCTGTAAAAAAGAACGGTTTACAAGTTTGGTCAAATGGGCTAAATCCAATGGCTTTGCATCAATTATTGAAGGTTCTAATGCTGATGATTTGCGAGATTACCGACCAGGGATGCAGGCTATCGCTGAAATTGGCGATGTACTCAGTCCGCTTCTTGATGCTGGCCTAACCAAAACTGAAATTCGGGAAATTTCCAAAGAATGGGGATTGCCGACTTGGAATAAGCCAAGTGCTGCCTGTATGGTATCGCGCCTGGAGTATGGCCTTACAATTACAAAAGAAAAACTATGGCAAGTCGAACAGGCTGAGGCCTTAGTTAAAACTTTTTGCAGTGGACAAGTTCGCGTTAGGCATCATGGGAAAGTAGCTCGAATTGAAGTTGCCCCAGATCAGATTCAAAAGATGGTCGTACCTGAAAATGCGACGGGTATTACAAATGGTTTAAAAAAATTAGGGTTTACCTTTGTGACTCTAGATTTATCTGGTTATCGCACTGGTAGTATGAATGAAACTCTAGATGAGGAGCAAAAATATGGATATGGACAATCTACGTAATGTATTACAAGAATTTTATGAGAACCGTTTGTCTTTAGATGAGACAATGGATACATTAAAAATATTACCTTATGAAGAGTTGAATTTTGCGAAAATTGATCATCATCGAACCATACGTCAAGGTTTTCCCGAAGTCGTTTTTTGCCAAGGAAAAACAGTAGAGCAAGTCGCCATTATTATGGAACATTTATCAATGCGTAATCCAAATATTTTAGGAACACGCGCTACCATGGAGATGTATCTGGCAGTAAAAGCAGTTGTACCTGCTGCTGAGTATATTGAAATCGCTAAACTGATTGTTGTGAAAGATGATACCATTGAGCCCGATCCTGATCGAGTTGTTTTGGTGATGACGGCTGGTACAAGTGATATTCCAGCCGCAGAAGAAGCCGCTGTAACGGCTGAAGTCATGGGTAATAAAGTCGAGCGGATCTATGATGTTGGCGTTGCGGGTATTCATCGTTTATTTGCCCATCAGCAAAGTCTCCAGAAGGCGAACGTTATTATTGTTGCAGCTGGCATGGAAGGTGCTTTAGTGAGCGTGGTTGGCGGTATGGTTGCCAAACCTGTAATTGCCTTGCCGACGAGTGTTGGTTATGGTGCTAGCTTTGGTGGTTTGGCAGCACTGCTCAGTATGCTCAATAGTTGCGCAGCAGGAGTATCTGTCGTCAACATTGATAATGGTTTTGGTGCTGGACGCTTGGCAAGTATGATTAATAAAATGAGGTAATCGTATGAAAGCATTATATTTAGATTGTTTTGCTGGAATTAGTGGTAATATGCTACTGGGAGCGTTACTTGATGCAGGTTTACCTGAAGACGTTTTGCGTCAGCAGTTAGCGGCATTACATATACATGGTTATGAGCTCACAATTAGCAAAGTGATTAAAAATGGTATTCATGCTGTCTATGTGGATGTAAAATTGACCCATGATCACGATCATCATCATCGACATTTATCCGATATTCTTCACATCATTGACCATTCCTCATTGAAAGACAAAGTAAAAGAAAATAGTAAAAAAATCTTTATGTTGTTGGCACAAGCAGAAGCTAAAGTACATGGCACGACTATGGAAAAAATTCACTTTCATGAAGTGGGTGCGGTGGATGCCATTATTGATATTGTAGGAACAGCTTTTGGACTGGATTATTTAGGAATTGAGGCTATTTATACCTCTAAATTACAGGTGGGGAGTGGCTTTGTCCAGTGTTGTCATGGGTTAATGCCTATACCAGCACCAGCGACAACTGAATTATTAACCAACATTCCCTATTATAATGGAAATATACCAAAAGAGCTGGTAACACCAACGGGGGCTGCTGTGATTGCTGCTTTGGGGAGTGGCTATGGAGTGATGCCTGATCAGTTTATAAGCAAAAAAATTAGTTATGGTGCAGGAACCTGGGATTTAGAAATTCCTAATGTACTTCGCATGCATGTGGGTGAAATGACTACAGCAGAGCTACCATCTGAAACAATAGTGATTGAGGCCAATATTGATGATTTAAATCCGCAAGTTTTTCCCTATGTAATGGATACATTATTAGAAATAGGTGTCTTTGATGTCTGGTTAACACCAATTGTTATGAAGAAAAATCGTTCAGCAACGATGCTATCAGTTTTAGTTAGCCATTCTTTATTTGAAAAGGTCGTTCAGATTTTATTTAAAGAAACATCAACGATTGGGTTACGTTATTATGCTACTGAACGAAAAATAGCAGCCCGTGAAGTAGTGAGTGTAGATGTACCATGGGGGCAGTCTCGTGTAAAAATCAGTTCCTATCAAGACGAAATTTGCAGTATTACTCCTGAATATGAAGATTGTAAAATATTGGCTGTGAAATCTAAAATTCCTCTAAAAGAAATACAACAAACTGTATTAGAACAAGCACGGATTCAAAGGAAACGATAAAACCCTTTTGTAATCGCCTTGTTGATTAGGTTTTATCGAACTGAAAGGAAGGAATAAGACGTGACTGATTACATACAAAAACGTTACGGGATTGACGATGTATTGCCAGGAATGGAAGTTGGTAAAGATGTACTGACAGATAGTGGACAAATTATGTTAACTGTAGGTACAATTTTAACAGAAAGCATCATTGAAGGATTAAAATGTTGGGATGTACCTTCTGTTTTTATTCAAGAAAAAATCAGTACACCAAAATCAATTGACGTGCCTGTTGTGAAGGAGATTCCATTATCAAAATCACAGAGAAAATTTTGTAATCAATATGATGAAACCATGAGTCAAATCAAAAAAACATTTGCTACCATGCGTGATTCGAAGGAAGCACCATTTCAAGAGCTGAAACAATTAGCGGATCAATCCATTTTTCCCATGCTCGAATCCGTTGGTGTGATCAATCATTTGCAAATGATAGGTCAACAAGATGATTATACTTTCCAGCATTCTGTTAATGTCGCCGTTATCTGTGGGATGCTTGGCAAATGGTTGGGGTATACTGGAGCTGCCTTAACAGATTTAGTATTAGCAGGTCTTTTACATGATATTGGAAAAACTCAAATTCCATTAGATATTCTGAATAAACCAGGTGCCTTATCAGCGCAAGAGACAGAAATTATGAAAAATCACTCTATGTTAGGCTATAAACTAATCAAAGACAATAAAAATCTCTCACCTAACATTATCTATGCAGTATTACAGCATCACGAGCGGATGGATGGTAGTGGATATCCCTTTAAGGTAACGAAGGATAAATGGCATGAATATGCGCGAATTGTTGCCGTTGCAGATACTTATGCTGCTATGACAGCCCAAAGGGTATATCATGACAAAGATACGCCTTTTGCAGTTGTAGAAAGTATGAATAATGAAATGTTTAATAAACTTGACCCTCATATTTGCACTGTATTTTTAAATAATGTTCGAAATTATTTCGTTGGTAATTTCGTGCAACTAAGTGATGGACGCAGAGCAGAAGTTGTTTATCTTGGCCAGTTTATCGCAAGCCGTCCTACGGTTTGTACGCAAGATGGACAATTTATTGATTTGGAGAGAAATAAAAACATTAGTATTATTGATATTATAGAGACTTGAGTTTTATAAAATCAGAAAGTATAGAGGATGTGTATGATAATATGAAAGCAGTAGTATTGCTATCTGGAGGTTTGGATTCCACAGTATGCATGGCTGTCGCTCATAGTGAAGGTTATGAAATTTTTCCAATCAGTTTTAACTATAATCAACGGCACGATCGCGAGCTAGAAAGTGCTCGTAAGGTTGCTGAGCATTATAAAATCCCTAAACACATTGTCATTCGTACCAATATGGACGCTATTGGTGGCAGTGCATTAACAGATGAAGAAATGGCTGTGCCAACAGGACAAGTTGATCAAGAGGAGATTCCCATTACTTATGTTCCTGCGCGAAATTTGATTTTCTTAAGCTATGCCTTAGGTTATGCAGAAGTGACAGGTGCAGATCGGATTTTTATTGGCGTAAATGCCCTTGACTATTCAGGGTATCCTGATTGTCGTCCTGAATTTATTGAGTTATTTCAGCAGGTAGCTGATTATAGTACAAAGGCTGGGGTTCAAGATCATCGAAAAATAACAATTGAAACCCCATTACTGCATTTGACTAAAAAGGATATTGTCCTCCTCGGAGAAAAATTAAAGGCGCCTCTTGAATTAACGACAAGCTGTTATAATGGAGGAGAAGTTGCTTGTGGAGAATGTGATAGTTGTCTGCTCCGCTTAAAAGGTTTTGCTGATGCAGGTGTAAAAGATCCAATTTTATATGAAACTAGGAGTGAATAAAATTTGAAAGACGTTCAAAATAGATCAGATAATAGAGGAATTGCCATTCAGAATGTGGGTGTTAGTGAGGTACATTTACCATTCTTGATTAAGACCAAAGCTGGTTCTTTTCAATCCGTATTAGCAAGAATTAACCTGACGGTTGATTTGCCAAAAGAATATAAGGGTACTCATATGAGCCGGTTTATTGAAATTTTGAGTGAATGGAGCCAAAAACCAGTATCAAGCCGTGAAATGGAATTTATTTTGGCAGACACCATTCAAAAACTTGATGCTGAATATGCACAAATGGATATTGAATTTAAATATTTCATTGAAAAAACAGCACCTGTGAGTGGCTTAAAAAGCATGCTTGATATTGATTGTTCTTTTTCTGCCACACTACGCAAAGATAATCCTTTAGATTTTACCTTGGGTGTACAGGTTCCTTTTACGTCCTTATGCCCTTGCAGCAAGGAAATCTCAGCTTATGGTGCCCATAATCAACGAGGACTCATGAAAGCTAAAATTAAATATCAACATGGAAAATTTATTTGGATTGAAGATTTAGTCACATTGCTAGAAAATGAAGGTAGTTGCCCTGTATATCCTCTGCTGAAACGTGAAGATGAGAAATATGTCACCGAATACGCTTATGAAAATGCTAAATTTGTTGAAGATGTACTAAGGGATTTGGTACTATCATTGCGTGAGCAACCTCATATCAATTGGTTTGAAATACAATGTGAAAATTACGAGTCGATTCATAATCATAGTGCATATGCTAGGCACGTAGAATATGTAAAATAGGTACTGGTCATATGAATTGCCAAAAATCATGATACATGATAGCATATATGTTTGAAGTGTAGTATAGAGGAGTTGTTTTTATGAAACACTTAATCATAAATGCTGATGATTTTGGTCTGCATGAAACAGTTAATTTAGGAATCATTCAAGGTTATACAACAGGAATCATTACGAGTACGACAATCATGGCAAGTGGTAAAGCATTTGAACATGCTGTAGGACTAGCTGAAACAAATCAGAAGCTAGGAGTTGGCGTACATTTAACATTAGTTGGGGAAAAACCTGTATGCCATCCTGATCAAGTAAAATCTTTGGTTGATCAGGATGGCTACTTATCACCCCAATACCCTCAGTTTTTAAAAAATTATCTCTTAGGAAAAATACAATTATCTGATATACGGCGTGAACTGACTGCTCAAGTAAAAAAAGTAGTCGATAGTGGTATACAGATTACCCATTTAGATAGTCACCAACATATGCATATTGTACCTGCTATTATGGATATTACTATTGATATTGCAAAAGATTTTGGTATTAAGGCAGTCCGAATTCCAGCTGAATCTCATTTTTTCCGTGGTGGCTATCCTTGTCCACCCATGCGTTTAATTGCTCGGTCTGGCTTAACGATGCTCGCTCAATTAGCAAAAGGAAAAGTTAAAAAAAATAAACTTGCCATGCCTGAACATTTTTTTGGTATGCTGGCAGGCGGAAATATGCAAGAAGAATTTTTGTTGACAATTCTTAAAACATTACCTCACGGTATCTCTGAAATAATGATGCATCCAGGAAGTGATAATGAATTGTTAAATACAATATATCCTTGGAATTATCATGGTCAAGAAGAGTTGGCGGCAGTGACAAGTGCCAAGGTACGCCACTGCTTAAATGAGAATCGTATAAATTTAATCTCATTTCGAGATTTAAAATAGAAGGGGACTGAACGATGAAAGTACTCGTCACTGGTGGTGCTGGTTTTATTGGTTCACATGTGGTAGAAAAATTAATACAGGAAAATTGTCAGGTTGTTATTGTTGACAATTTGAGTACTGGATTAATGGAAAATATCCATAAAGAAGCTAATTTTATTAAAATGGACATTCGTAGTCCTGAGTTATTGGAATTATTCCTTGAGGAAAAATTTGATTATGTCATTCATTTAGCAGCTCAAACCATGGTTCACAAATCTTTAGAATTGCCTGGTTATGATTGTGATGTGAATGTCTTAGGGACTGTTAATCTGTTGGAAGCATGCCGTAAAACAACGGTAAAACGTATTGTTTTTTCATCGACAGCCGCTGTATACGGTGATGTGACAATGTTACCAGTTCTCGAAACATCCCCCACAGTACCTACGTCGTTTTATGGGCTGAGTAAATTGACTTGTGAAAAATATCTAGCTCTCTATAAAAAAGTATATGGCCTTGATTATGTTGTATTGCGTTATGCAAATGTATATGGTGAACGCCAGGGAGATGGTGGCGAGGGTGGTGTAATTAGCATTTTTACTCGCAAAATTCATCAAGGTGAGCCAGTCACAATTTTTGGTGATGGCAGTCAAACACGGGATTTTATCTATGTTGGTGATATTGCAACGGCTAATTATCAATCATTACTCACGGTTCATAGTGGGGACATCTATAATGTGAGTACGCAAACAGAAATCGATGTTAACACTTTAATTGATTCTATGGGAAAAGTTTCTAGCAAAGCAGTGACTAAGATTTATAGCCAACCTCGGGACGGAGATATTTATAAATCGTCATTATCAAATGCTGCAGCAAAGCAACAATTAAATTGGCAACCTTCCATGCCACTTCTTGATGGGTTAGCTAGAACCTATCAGTCACTCATATAACGTTTATTAAAAATTAATCTTGAAATAAATTTTCATTTTCGAAATATTGGAGGGTATCTATGTTCTCAAGAGTGAGATCGGGTTTTTGGTTGGTAGCTATTATCAGTATTGTGGTTGTATTTTTAAATTTGGGCGGAATACCACTATTAGATCCTGACGAACCTGTGTATGCTGAGACACCTAAGGAAATGTTTGCCTTTGAAGAATTTATCTCACCTCGCATTTATGGTGAGTATTGGTATGATAAGCCGCCCATGTATTATTGGCTCGTCGCAGGATCATATAAACTATTTGGCATGACTGAATTTGCAGCCAGGTTTCCTTCAGCGCTCTTAGCTGTAGCCTGTAGTTTAGCTGTTTATTTATTTGGTCGGCGTTTATTTAACGAACGAGCAGGGCTAGCTGGAGCTTTAGTGCTCACAACGAGTATTGAGTTTTTTTATTTGGGAAAAGCAGCTGTAACAGATATGACGTTATTATTTTGTCTTACTGTCGCTTTACTATCCTTTATTGAAAAACGTTATTATTTAGCCTATTTTTTTGCTGGTTTGGCAACCTTGACCAAAGGACCGATTGGTCTTGTTTTCCCTGGTATGATTGTGTTTTTCTACCTCCTCGCTACGCGTAATTGGTCTGAGCTTAAAACCATGAAAATCCCATCAGGCTTATTGCTTTATGCCCTTGTTGCATTCCCTTGGTATATCATAATGTATCAGCTTCATGGGAGTGACTTTATTGACACATTCCTTGGTTTTCATAATGTGACAAGATTTACCTCACCTGAACATCCAGAGGGTGTACTATGGTACTATTATATTCCTGTTTTAATACTGGGATTTTTTCCATGGACATCGATTATGTTACAATCGATGTGGGCATCCTTGACGAAAGGTAAACAGGATTCTTCTGTATTAGTATTTTTAAATAGCTGGGCCATGGTTATCTTCATATTCTTCTCTATTTCCCAAACCAAATTAGTATCCTATATTCTGCCGATGTTCCCTCCTCTTGCTATGATTGCAGGGTGGTACATTGATCAGTTGTGGACAGCAAGTCCTAAAAAACGTCCACATAGTTGGGCTATTGTACTTGGTGTATTAGCGATATTGTTTACAGTTGGTATGATGATGGGCATGAAGGCGATGCCAGTATTACAAAGCGGCATATATATGGCTTCAGGAATTTTTGTGATGATGGCTCTAGCTGTTGCCTATTTTTTATGGAATAAGTCAATCGGGCGAGCTTTCTGGAGCCAAATTATTGGGATGATTTTATTCTCTACAGTATTGGTGACGGTATTATTTCCTTTAGCAGCTCCTAATTTCACAACAAAAAATATGGCTAAAGAATTTAAGATGCACTATGATGGTACTTCGGCAGTTTACATTATAAAATTCTTGCATCCTGGCTTTACCTTTTACACTGATTTCTATGGGACTGAGATAAAAACAGATGAAGAACTATCTCAAAGGATTCAAGAAAGTCAGCATGCTTATTTTGTCATTAGGGATCTTGACTATAAACGTTTGGACGATGCTGATCGCCAACGAATGACAATCTTGATTCATATTGATGAGAAATACTTATTATTGAAGGAGTAGGGGAGGAAGATATGACAAAACGTGTAACAGCATTATTAGTTTTTTTGGCAGCTCTTATTTTTTATCTGTCATTTAATGCTGATATTCCTATTACTGATCCTGTAGAATCTAATTATGCCCTTACGGCTAAAGAAATGGTAATGAGCGGTGATTGGTTATCACCGCGTATTTATGGCCACTATTGGTTTGATAAACCAATTATGATTTATTGGCTCATTGCCCTTAGCTTTAAAGTATTTGGTATTACTGAGTTCGCTGCACGTTTGCCAGCAGCGGTGTTTAGTGCAGGGAGCGTAGCTTTTGTTTATTGGTTTGGGCAAAAGCTATTTGAGCATCGAAGGACAGCATTGCTCAGTGCTTTAGCATTGGGAACGTCCTTAGAATTTTGGGTATTGGCAAAAATGATCATTACGGATGCTGTGTTATTTTTTTTCACAAGTGTTTCCTTAGCAACTTTTTATTTGGGGCTTCGAAATAGAAAAACCACTTGGTATATCCTTGCCTATGGGGCAGCAGGTATGGCAGTATTGACAAAAGGTCCTGTTGGTCTTGTCTTGCCAGGTTTAATCGTAATGATTTATATTGTTTTAACTCGCCAATGGCAGTTATTCAAAGAGTTGTTTATCATACCAGGGATACTTATTTTTCTAGCTGTGACGGGTCCTTGGTATTTTAAAATGTACCAGTTACATGGAAGTGAGTTTATCAATACCTTTCTAGGACTACATAATTATGTACGGGCCACCGTTTCCGAACATCCTGACGATAATGTATTTTATTATTATTTAGTCTTGTTTCCCATTAGTTTATTGCCTTGGACGGGAATCCTCTTTCGGTACATGAGTATTTTTAAAAAAGAAAGAACATCTGCTCATTTGATGTACTTAACAATTTGGCCAGTCGTCATGATTGGATTTTATACCATGATGGCAACTAAATATCCTACTTATGTTTTTCCTGCGTCTTTTCCAACAGCTTTATTGATTGGTTATACCTTGAACAAAATGTATGGTATGGAAGGGCGAAAAGTGTGGTGGTGTTTATCACTACCTATTTTGCTGCTGATTGGTGTAATCAGTCTATCCTCAAAGCTTTTTCCAGCAACGAATTGGACAGTGATCTATAGTTGTGGGATTTTCTCAACTTGTCTTATCTTGTGGCTACAAGTAAAAGGCAATGTTTATTATCTGCCTAAAACGGTTGGAATTGTAACTGTGATCATGAGTTTATTATTAGTTCATAATGGTTTGGTCCCATTATCAGCAGCACGTTCTGCAAAGAATATAGCCCTCTTATTGCCTGCACAAGGTGCAATGGTTGCTTCATATGGTGATTATTCAACGTCATCAGTGTTTTATAGTGGCTATAATATGCCACGACTCGTTCGCGAGCAGCAAAATACAGAGCAAGGTACTTGGTCAGGAAAATATACAATGCCAACTCAAGAGATAGGAGTATTTGATCAAGCGACTGCTCAGTATAAAATGTCTTATCTGTTAGTCAATAATAAAAGTAAAACTGCTTTTATGTCTGAAACGTTTTCTAAAAATTTTCAACCAGTGGCAACATCTAGCAATATTACATTGTACCAACGAGTTTTTGTACAATAAAAAAACAGCTGAATTCGAAAGAGTTCAGCTGTTTTCAGTTTGCTAATGAGAATTTCATAAGTTGTTCATAGTTTCTTCAATACTTCTTCATAATAGCATTGTATACTAGAGATAAAGAGTTACGTTTATAATACGTAATACTGTATCTTACAGGATAATTGGTTTTGTGCTATAGTTGCCATCGATTCGGAGGTATGATCAATGAAAGTATTAGTAGTGGATGATGATGAGAAGATTGTAAAAGTATTGGTAACCTATCTGATAAAAGAAGGGTATATAACGGAAACGGCTATGGATGGAAAGAGTGCGGTAGAAACGGCGCGGCAATGGCGACCTGATATTATATTGCTAGATGTGATGCTGCCAGAGCTTGATGGCTTAGGAGTATGTAAGGAAATTCGACGCGATAGTGATGTGCCAATTATTATGCTTACTGCGCGAGATACTGAGACTGACCGGGTAATTGGGCTAGAAATTGGCGCTGATGATTATGTAACAAAGCCCTTTAGTCCTAGGGAACTGATTGCTCGGATACGAGCTATCCTAAGGCGGACTAAGCCTGAGGGGCGGCGCGATAAGGAAGAGAATGTGTTGCGTGTTGGAGAGATTGCTCTACATCTGCATAACCATACCTTAAGGGTTCAAGGTAACCAGATAGAATTGACGCCTACGGAGTATAAACTGCTAGAATTATTTTTAACCCATCCCAATCAAGTTTTATCACGATTACAGTTGATTGAAAATGTACAAGGTTATGCTTTTGAAGGTTATGAACGGACCGTTGATTCTCATATTAAAAATCTCCGCAAAAAAATCGGTGATTCTTATGGTGAACCCCGTTATATTAAAACTGTTTATGGGGTAGGTTATAAATTGGCAGGTGATCAATATGCATAGTCTTTTAATACGGGTGATGACCACGTTCTTTTTTACAACAGTCATTGTTATTGTTGGACTCATGCTCGTCGTCAACTATCAGGTCTCAGAAAATTTTAATTCCTATTTATACATGAGTGGCATGCATGGTATGATGATGAACCATGGAAATATGGCCTCTATGATGGGGGCACCAGAAAAACAGTTCTTTATGTCTCTAAAACAATCTTTATTATTGGCTGCAGGTGCCATGTTGTTCATTGTTGCTGGCATTAGTTATTATTTGGCTCGCAATATTGCGACTCCAGTAATTGACTTGAATCAGGCCGTCAATGCAGTAGCAGAGGGGAACTTGGATGTAGCCGTTGCTGTGGAAAGGCAAGACGAAGTAGGGCAATTGGCTATAGCGTTTAACACAATGACGACCAAGTTAAAATCCAATACTTTACTTCGGCAACGCTTTCTGGCTGGGGTGGCCCATGAACTCAGAACACCGCTAACGATACTAAAAGCCAATCTGGAAGGAATTGCTGATGGTGTCATTATTCCTGATGCCGAACAAATGAATTCATTGACTGAGGAAGTCGACCGATTGACAAAGATGGTCGGAGAGCTGAGAAATCTCTCCTTATTAGAAGTTGGACAACTACAGCCAGAAATTGCTCCTATGGATATAAAGCAACTTGTGACTCAGGTTGTATTAAAAAGTAAGCCTTTAGCCAATGCAAAAAACATTAATCTACACAGTGAAACAGACGAACGATTACCACTTATCTTGGCGGATGGGAATATGGTGAACCAAATGATGTATAATCTCATTTTAAATTCGATTAAATATACGCCTAGCAGTGGACAGATTACCATAGTGGCAACCACTGAAGGCAGTATGGTTAAAATCAAGGTGATCGATACTGGAATTGGCATTGCAGTTGAAGATCTTGAGCATGTTTTTGATTATTTTTACCGCGTTGATCCAGCGAGGACGAAAGTTAGTGGTGGTACCGGTCTTGGCCTGGCTCTTGTCAAGCAAATGGCTTTGGCTCATGGCGGGCAGGTCAAGGCAGAAAGCAAATTGGGACAGGGCAGTACCTTTACCGTGTTACTGCCGATTCATCCACAGTAAAAAGAACCGGAATAAAAATCACACAAAATTTTCATAAAATCTCCATAATTTCTCCACAATGATAGGATACAATAAGAATAAATAAGAAACAGGAGGGATATCCTATGAAAAAGAAAATTATAATTGCTACCATGCTGGCAGCCTTAATGGCTGTACCAGTATTCGCGGCGACGACTGATCAAGTTCAGCCACAAAAGGATGGGTTCAATCAAATGTTTGCCAATCATCAACAAATGATGCAGAAAGCCGTCGATAATGGTACTATGACAGCTGAGCAAGCAGCTCAAATGAATGAACATATGCAGCAGATGGCTCCCGTCATGCAGAAAATGATGCAAAGCGGCGGTATGATGAATGGTAACATGATGGGTAATAATGGGATGTCACAGAGTGGCTGTATGATGGACAACGTAAATAACAATAATAAATAATGACTATAAAGAAAACCAGGAGTAATCCTGGTTTTTGTTTTTGGCAGAGAGTATTTTACTATATTGGCATATTTAAAATTTCCCGGTGAATTTTCAAAATGTTATCTCCGTAACCAATTCCAGGTACAGCCCAATTACCACCTAATTCTTGCCATGTCTTAATTTTTCCATATTTAGCAGGTAATTTTGTGAGTATTTCATAGCGTGGGTCAACGATAGGCTCAACGGGTAGTTTGGTAGTAGAGTAGGCAAGCAAATGTTGAATTTGACCCCTTACTCCTAAAGTAGGAGTACTGAAAATGGCCCCTTTCACCTTATTGCCCGTAGCACCGATGCCTGCGTAGTTATTTTGGGATGGTAGTACATCGCCGCCATATCGAAAATACCCTGTTTCGTGTAAAGATTGGGCAAGAGCAACGTCGGGACGGACACCTTCTTTAATACCTTCTTCGTAAAAGGTATCTACAAGTTCATCGATGGTAGTTGCGATTAGAGGTAGTGGATTATTCTTTTTTATGTACTCAACACATTGTTTTTTTGTGGCTATCGGTTCACCCAAAATAGTTAGATCTTTGGAAACTTCCGCAGGTTGTATTAATTTAATCGCGCTATCTTGTTGTACAGTAACTTGTGGATTACGCAACTTTAATAGTTCCTCTTTTAAAGTTGCAGAGAATCCAACTGAAACGTTGAAGAGTGTTAAGCAAATCGCTAAACTTATTATTGATTTAGTTTTCAAATCCAATTACTCCTTTTCTTTTTTAAAAGTATAGTTGTTAGGTGTGAAAAAATTATAGACAAAGTCGATGCTAATCTATACAATATTTTACTTTATCATTATGAATAATGCAATGATGTCCGGTGCGTTTAAGTGCCGGACTTTTGTTGTCTATTGTGAGCATTTTACGGTATCAAGCCAGAATAATTTAAAACTATGGAAAATAATTACAAATACATGATGGGCGGGCTATTCCTATGTGCCAGAGGTGAGCTTACTATTGAGAACTATGTTGCTATTTGTAAGAAAAGACTTGGCTTGTGCCAAGTCCTCAGACGTAGGCAGGAGTCTTAGTCGTTCTTACTTGTAACCCTAGAAAGTGTTATGCTTTCTGATTACATAAAAAATCATTGACTTGGACTGAACTCCAAGTGATATGCTGAGTACGGAGGCAAATCTATCTGGGAAGAATTATTGTACTCAGTCTTGTTGCTACTTTTGGTACGGCAGCAATTGCAGCAAATGCGGTGTCAGGTACCATTGTTATGTTTGAAGTGCTGCCGGGTATAGCAATTGGTCTTGGTTTAACTGTAATTATATCAAGATGCGTCGGCGCAGGAGATTATGAACAAGCTAAATATTACACCAAAAAGATTATGAGTATTGTATATGCGGTAAATGTACTAAGCTGTGCATTGGTACTTGCCTTACTCCCGGCTGTATTAAATATCTATGGATTATCTGAGACGGCAATGTTGTTGGCTACAAAAATTGTTTGGTGGCATGCAGCATTTACAGTAGTAATCTGGCCACTTACCTATACCTTGCCTGTGACATTCCGTTCATCAGGAGATGCCAAATTTCCAATGAGTGTTGGTATTCTGTATTACGATTACCTGATCGAATGTATGAGTCATTCATAATTTATAGTGAACTCTAAGTAATAGGATAATTACTAAAGTTAGGGAAAATTAAAAAAGCTATTGACTTGGAAAAAAACTCAAAATGGTAGTTTAAATTTAAACCTTGACTTCGAGTAAACTCCAGATGATATGATGAATGCAAGCTAAGTTAGATGTATTTTAGAAGGAACTAAACGCGCATCGAATCCAGAAAAATATTTTATTTATTGAAAATAAATTTGAAATATATATGATAGTAATAGAAGATAGAAATGGAGTGGGCAGAAATGGACATGGAAAATAAAAAGTTTTCTCGGCGAAAGTTTATAAAGATTGCTGGCGGAATCACTGCAGGTGTTGCCAGTCTATATACGTTCCTGCCAGGTATGCGAGAACGGCCGAAGCAGGCAGTTGACTCGGCAAAGGCGATTGTTGGGCACTATCTGTCAATAGGTGGCATAGATGCATTATCTGTCCGTCAGATTATCACGGAGGACAGTTCTAATTCACGGACGATCATGTGGCAGTCAGAGCTTGCCGAAAAAGACGCTGTCGTAGAATATAGGAGAAAAGGCAAGGAGGATATAAAATCCAGCCTGGCGACTGATGAGGCATTCACCGATGATAAAAGGATGACCTATATACATACGACAGTGCTGAAGGATTTAACAGCAGGTGCGCAATATGAATACCGTGTTGGCTATGACGATAAACGCAGTGATTGGCACGATTTGAATACCGATGATGGGGGAGATTTTAAGGCACTGATTTTTCCAGATTCCCAGTCTAATGATTACAGTGACTGGAAGAAACTTGCACAGTTTGCCAGAAAGAACAATCCGGATGCCGCCTTTTTTGTTAATATGGGTGATCTGGTCGATAACGGTGAGGATCACACTCAGTGGCGGGCGTGGTTTGATTCCATGCGAGGCATCATCGATACCATTCCTATAGCGCCGGTCTTAGGAAACCACGAAACCTACAATCAGGACTGGAAAGTGCGGATGCCAGAGGCTTATCTACATCTCTTTTCTCTGCCAGCAAATGGTAACGCCGAGCGTCGGAACCAGTTTTATTCTTTTGACTACGGATCCGTTCATTTCATTGTTTTAAATACACAGTTCGATGAAATGGAGCAATTCCAGCCAGGTCTTTTAGAAACGGAAAAAGAATGGTTCGTAAATGACATTGCGCAAACTCGGAAAAAGTGGAGAATTGTTTTGATGCATAAAGATGTTTTGACATATGAAATCCGGAACCGGAGTGATCGTCAGGCGGGTATTTCCGATATCGGAAAAAACTGGATGCCTTTATTTGATAAATATGGCATCGATGTTGTGCTCACAGCGCACCTTCACACCTACCGCCGCCGTGATCGTTTATATAATTTCCAGTCGGATACACGCGGCCCGCTCTATATCGTTACCGGCGTCGCCGGAAATGTTCGCTATCCGAATCTCTGGGTAAATCATCCATTTGACAAGGCAGTAGCCCCACAGCCGGAAACTGATAATTACATGACACTGGAAGTAGGGGCAAATACCCTGAAATTAGCATCATTTCTGCCATCCGGGGAACGGATTGATCAGGTGGAGATCACTAAAAACTAAAGATAGAAAGCAAAGATATATTAAGGCAATGAAACATCTGAGGCAAGGAAAGAATCTCTAGATGAAGACTTATCCCGCAAGCAATTGCGGGATTTTACCTTAGAAATAAGGACTGTGTGATCGGTAATGGGTGGCACATACTATCTATTGATTATCTTTTACAGGAGGTTTTGTAGGAACTTCTTTTTGGGGAGGAGACACGGTACCAACATACGGCTTTTTTAATGCTTCTTGCAATTTGTGCCACTCATCGGTGCGATCGATAAGTTTTCTGCTCATATAATCACCTCATAATTTAGTTTTTCCAAAGTGTTTAATTAAATGTAAAAAATGTTATAACAATTAAACGCATGAAAGATAAAGAAAACTTGACTTCGGTCAAGGCTCAGTTGCCCTTACTTGTAATCAGAAAGTGTTACACTTTCTGATTACGTAAAAAAGAGCCCTCCACAGGAGGGCTAATAATGGGAGAGGAATGATAGTCTAGAAACTAGGAGTAAGGTTAGTATTGCCAGTTTCAGAGTAAATATACATTGGATAGAGAAAAATGAACTCAAAAAGCGGACGTCTCAAACGCCCGCAAAAGAGAAGTTATTATCTTAAGGTAAATCTATTATCCCTAGGATGCCAGCCGTGACGACCAATGAATATTTCCTTGCTCTTCATGTCATGGCCATCTTTATTGAGATCAAATCTTAAGGTATCTCCTCCTCTTACTTTGAAATCAAGTTCATCGATCCCGCGACCTGTGAAGTGAAAGCGGATTGTGTTACGGTCATGATCTACTCTAACGAAATCACCATTTTCCAAATCTTTGTCGTCAACGTCGTAAAAGCGTCCATCAGTTTCAATCACACCAGAAAATACATGTTGGTTGCGGAAGCTAGTTGATTTTACATGGAATTCGTCATTGCGATCATGCCATACAGACACGCTAGGAGGATTTTGTTGGGGACGACCCTCGGAACGGTCACTCCAGGCAAAAGCCGTTCCTGAAAAGGTGACAAGGAAGCAGGTGAGCAGTGCTAAACAAGATAATTTTTTCATATGTATTCATCTCCTCAATCTTTATTTGATATTACTATATCACAAAATTATGACAAAACTATGACGAAAATGTGACAATAAGTAAAAATTGGATGATTTGAGCGAAAAAGGAACAATGTAAAAACCAGAGTTACTTTAATATGGTCATGAAGAAGAATTGATATATAATATATAATGAAAATTTATTAAAAATATTACTAATCATTCGATACTGCTCTGCCGGGCTAATTCTGTGACATGAGTCCAGTTGGCATTCACGGTAGCTGCAATTGTCTTTTTCTTTTCTTAAAGGAAAAATTGGTTGACAATTGGATTATTTTAGAGTAACCTATATTTACAAAAATGAATGTTCATTCTGTTGCTACTATTATTTAATTGGAGACTATTATGCAAGAAAAAATACAGGATAAGAAAGCAGCTCTGTTGCAAGCTACCCTTGAATTGATCTCCGAACAGGGATTTCATGGTACGCCCATGTCGCAAATAGCGCAAAAAGCAAATATAGGAGTAGGTACGATTTACCGTTACTTTCCTAGTAAAGAGGACTTGATTAATGGCCTCTATATTCAGGTTAAGTCTCGTTTAGCGCAGTTTGTTTTTAAAAATTATTCAGAAAATATGCCTGTCCGCAAAAGTTTTATCATGTTATTACGTACGATTATCGATTACTTTATTGAAAATCCGATGGAATTTCTTTTTATGGAGCAGTATGCCAACTCTCCTTTGATTACGGTTGCTACTCGTCAAGAAGGTTTGCGTATGTTTGAACCAGCGAACAAATTATTTATTCGGGCTAAAGAAGAGACTTTGTTAAAAGATCTTCCGATGGAAATGATTAATACTCTTGCTTTCGGTGCGACCAAGGCACTTGCAAATCTTTATATATTTAGTGAAGTTAAGCCTGATAGCGCCACTCTTGAAGAGGGTGTAGAAGCCATATGGGATGCAATTAAGCGTTAAAATTAAAATTGAGTATTTATTTTTGAATATTGGAATGAACGTTCATTCTTTTGTTGCGTAATCAGAAAGTATAACACTTTCTCGATTACAAACAAGGGCAACTAAGGCTTGGTGCAAGCCAAGTTTTCTTTGAAAGTTTCCGAATGAACGGATTAATATATGGCAGGAGGAACAATTGAAGTGGTTAACACAATTTATGGTGTACAGGTTACTGCAGACTTAGAATTGTCTTATTTTGAAATGGAGAAAATAGTAAAAAACCTTGTTGAAGACTGGGATTGGGAGGGGAGGCAACTTGGTAAGGTGGAACTGATTAGCGACGGGCAATTCGTTCATGTCTGTGCTTACGAGAAACCCATAGTCAAAGTCGTTTTAAGAAAATGAAAACAGCATTATTTATTAGTTATTTCATTAAAATTTTAAAAAAGGTGGGTTTATTTTGCAATATAGAAAGTTTGGAAAAACAAATGAGATGATTTCTGCTTTAGGTTTTGGCTGTATGAGGCTGCCGATTATTGGTAATGATCCAACTAAAATTGATGAAGAAAAAGCAATACAGTTAGTGCGACACGCGATTGATGCTGGAGTAAATTATATTGATACTGCTTATCCCTATCATGGAACTGGTTTTACTCAAGGAGGAGAAAGTGAGCCTTTTGTTGCTAAGGTATTGAAAGATGGTTATCGGAATAAAGTCAATATAGCAACAAAACTTCCAACTTGGCTAATCAAAACGAGAGCAGATATGGATCGATATTTAAATGAGCAACTTGAACGGCTTGAGACAGATGTAATTGACTTTTATTTACTTCATAATTTAAATGATCATGTTTGGTCCCAGTTAAAAGAAGCAGGATTTAGAGAGTTTTTGGATCAGGCTATTAAAGATGGCAAAATTAGATATGCGGGATTTTCCTTTCATGAAAAAGGAGAATCATTTAAGGAAATAGTAGATTACTACGATTGGTCATTTTGTCAAATTCAGTATAATTATTTAGACGAAAATTACCAAGCGGGAAAGGCTGGTCTGGAATATGCGGCCCAAAAAGGGTTAGGCGTTGTTATTATGGAACCTTTAAGAGGCGGTAACCTGACCAAGCTACCCGAAGAAGCAAAAGCTATTATTGATCAAGCTGACAGTAGAAGAACTCCAGCAGAATGGGCATTAAGATGGATATGGAATCACCCTGAGGTATCAGTGATATTAAGCGGCATGAATGCCATAGAGCAGGTTACCGAGAACATTAAAGTAGCCGAAGAAGGGGAAGCCAATTCTTTAACAGTAAAAGAAGTAGCTATAGTTGAAGCCGTGAAGGAGATTTTTAAAAAGAAAATAAAAGTCAATTGTACAGGGTGCGCCTACTGTATGCCTTGTCCTATCGGTATCAATATCCCTATGTGCTTCTCTACATATAATAATCATTGGATTTTTGATGGTTCACCTGACGCAAAATATATGTATGGAGCATGGTCGAAAATGGGGGCTCCTGCCTCTAAGTGCGTGGAATGCGGTAAATGCGAAAGTCATTGTCCACAAGGTATTGAAATTCGTAAGGAGTTAAAGAAGATTGCAGACCTATTTGAATAATTATTAAGAAAGCTGCAGGCATATTAGAATGTTACTCTAATATGCCTGTCGTAATAGTTTGGATAAAGAAAAATTCCGGTTTTCCATTTATTTAGGTTATATGAAAAAACACTTGATTTAAAGTCAACTCTAGGTGATAAACTTAATTTTAGGGAAGTGCCTGTATACGCAGACATGGCTTAATCACTTATTGATTTTTTCTGAAATATAAAAAAGAATAATAATATAGATTGGAGATCAATTATGATCAATAATGAAAAATATATAAATTTGCTTAATTGTTTAAAAAATATGGAGAAGGTTATCTTGGCTTTCTCTGGAGGGGTAGACAGTACTTTTTTACTTAAAGCAGCTAAGGAAGCCTTAGGCGATAACTTTAAAGCCGTGACCATACAATCTCCCTATATTCCTAAATGGGAAATCGCGGAGGCCAAACAATTAGTAGCAGAACTTGGTGTAGCTTTTGAAATACTAGAGGCACCAATTATTGATGAAATTAGAAATAATCCGGAAAATAGATGTTATCTTTGCAAAAAGGCAGTATTTAGTCAAATTAAAGCCATTGCAGAGAGAGAAGGCTATCATTATGTTATCGATGGCACCAATTTTGACGATATCGGTGACTATAGACCAGGATTAAAGGCGCTTACGGAACTAAATATAAAAAGCCCTTTATTAGACTGTCAATTGACAAAGCAAGAAATTAGAAGTTTATCTAAGGAATTAGGACTTAGTACTTGGGATAAACCATCCTATGCATGTTTACTGACAAGAATACCCTATGGCAATGAACTGAAAGAAGAAGATTTTGTCAAAATAGAAAAAGCAGAAAGATACATGATGGACAGAGGATTCCGGGCAATTCGAGTGCGCTGCCACGACAATCTGGCAAGAATTGAAGTGGATAAAAAGGATAAAAGCAAATTATTTAATGAAGAACTTCTTGAAGAAATATCTGACAAATTTAAAGAATTTGGCTTTCAGTATGTAACTTTGGATTTGGAAGGATATCGGGTCGGAAGTTTTAACGAAACAATAGAAAAGAAATAGTGAGGTCTATACCTTGAAATTCCGGGAGGAAATGATGAATAAGGTGGATATAAGAAAACTGCTGCAACAAGTAAAAAACAATGAAATAGAAGTCGAAGCCGTCCTGGAAATTATTGAAGATTTACCTTATAAGGAATTGGGATTTGCTACGATTGATAACCATCGCGAAATACGAGTAGGATATCCGGAAGTGATCTATTGTGAAGGGAAAACAGTAGAACAAGTGAAAAGCATCATTGAGTTCATGTTGACTAAGGATAATAATATATTAGCAACCCGAGCTAACGAAAAAATGTACGAAGCAGTAAAAATGATCTGTGCAGAGGCTAAGTATAACCCGCTGGGGAGGACAATCACTATTCGAAAGCGAGAAGAAGAGTTTACCGACAGTTATATTGCCATCGTTTCAGCGGGAACTTCTGATCTGCCGGTGGTAGAGGAAGCTGCAGAGACTGCAATGATTCTTGGCAATCGCGTAGAAAAAATTGTGGATGTGGGAGTTGCGGGCATTCATAGACTTTTCGCAAAAATGAATATCATTCGGGGTGCAAAAGTAGTGATCGTAGTTGCAGGCATGGAAGGAGCACTTGCCAGCGTTATGGGAGGACTTGTAGATAAACCTATTATTGCCGTCCCTACAAGCGTTGGCTATGGGGCAAACTTTGGCGGTCTTTCGGCTCTATTATCCATGCTCAATAGTTGTGCAAGTGGTGTGAGTGTAGTTAATATCGATAATGGTTTCGGCGCAGCTTATAATGCCAGTATCATTAATAAATTATAAGATAACAATATCAAAGGGGAAAATAAAGTAGAAGAAAGCTATATTAAATAAAAGAGAAAGCGATTCGAGTATTAAAAAAGCCCAGAAACCTTCAAAAACAAGGTTTTTGGGCTTTTTACATTCTAATTTAATCAAATCAGTATAAATAACATAAGTTCTTCAAATCTTCTTCACAAGATCTTCACAACTTTTGTATATGATATGGAAATTGAAAGCAAAGATGAAATTGAGGTGAAAGTAATGTGGGGTGTACTTATGATTCAATTAGTGGTGACCGGATACTTATGGTGCTATCTTGCTAATAGAGCGGAGGAACTAGTTGTCAAAGAGGAAGGACAATAATTGACAACATTCAAAAAGATACTTTATTCATGAGATGAAGGAGAGGACATATGAGAACAGGAAAATGGCTAAAAAATAAAACACTAGCATTGACTGCTTTGATGGTCTTTGGTATATCGGCGCCGATCATGGCGGCTGAAAACCAGGAACCACTTACATTACAGCAAATTGTAGATACTGCCTTGAAGAACAATCCAACAGTCGTGGAACAACAAAAACGCTGGGAAGAAAAGAAGGGGCGCGTACCCTTAGTCACCGCTCAGCCGAATCCGAAATTTGGAATTATGAAAGATGATATCCCTACAAGTTCCAAAAACCCCTTTGATGGCATGATGACTGATTTTAGTCTGACACAGGAAATTATGAATCCGGTTAAACTTAAAAGTATGGGAAAAATGGCTGAGAATGATGCATTGATGACCAAATCTGGTTATCAAGATAAGCAAATCGAGGTTTATACAGCAACCAAACTAGCTTACTATGATCTTCTATATGCTGGGCAGGCACTGGCTATCGGTAAGGAAAGTCAACAAATTATGGGGCAGCTGACCCAAATTGCTCAGGTAAATTATTCTACGGGAATGGTATCTTTACAAGATGCACTCAAAGCGCAAACTGAGTTTTCAAAAATGACCATTGATTTGCTTAATATGGCTTCCATGGAGGCAGTGAGTAAAGCCAAGTTAAATACATTAATGGGGCGGGCCTCAGATTCTCCTTTATTAGTAAAAGAAGAGTTTAATGCTCCGCCGCCTAATTTCGACCTCACAGCACTTCAAAAAACGGCAAGCGAGCTTAAACCATCTGTTTTAGGAATGAAGTATCAGGTAGATATGGCGCAAAATGGTCTGGAATTAGCAAAAAAACAGCAATTACCAGATTATGAACTGCAACTTGGCTATAAACGTTACAAAAAAACAGATATGCCGGAAAATGATAAATCCAATACATGGAGAATTGGCGTAATGGCTATGATACCGATTTGGCAAGATAAAAATCAGGCGCAAATCAAATCCGCAGTCTCTACTATAGAGGCAACAAAAGCGACTTTAACTAACATGCAGAACATGACAACACTGGATATTCAAATGTCGCTCGTAGAAGCCCAGTCAGCTTGGCGGCAGATTGATCTATATAAAAACACCATTATTCCACAGGCAGAACAAACCTATCAGGCTGGTGTTGTAGGGTACACTAATGGAAAAGTAGACTTTATGGCTGTCCTAGATAGTCTCAATGCAATGCGCAATGTAAAACTGGATTACTATAAAGCGAGAGTAACCTATGAAAAGGCAACTGCCAATCTGGAAAAGGCTGTCGGTAAACCGATGTTTACGAGTGTGGCATTGCCATAAGATCAAAAATCAGGAAGAAATGGAGAGGACAGCATGTTAGAAAAATTAGATACTAAAAAAAAGATACTGATTGGCGTGACTGCCGGTGTTTTAGCTGTTGGTTCAGTGGGCTATTATACTTACGTTCATAAACAACAACCTGTGACTGCCGTTGATCATTCAAAAATGGCAGGTATGGGGAATGCTGTGACTGGTGAAATGGTGAAGCTTGATGCTAAAGCGCAGCAATTAGCTGGGGTGCAAACGGCTCAAGTCATGAAAAAAGAATTGAACAAGGAAATCAAGACCACAGGAAAAGTGGCACTGAATGATAGCAGTCGAGCCTATATTACGTCCCGAGTCGAAGGACGGGTAGAGGAATTGTACGTGACATCTGAGGGGCAGTATATTTCTCCCGGGCAGGCCATTGCCTCTGTGTATAGTCCGACCTACATTGCCGCTCAGGAAGAATATATTCTAGCTCTCGATAGTGTGCAAAAACTAAAGGGAGCTAGCAAGGATGTAGTGCAAATCAATAATCGTCTATTGCAAGCTGCGCGACGCAAACTTCAATTATTAAATATTCCTGATGAAGATATCACTCATTTGGAACATACGCGGAAAGCCAATAACTATATGACCATTTATGCTCAATTTGGCGGTACGGTGATGGAAAAACTATTGTTACCTGGCGCTTATATTATGCCAGGAGAAAAATTATATACAGTATCTGATTTATCGACTGTTTGGATGTATGCTGATTTGTATGAAAAAGATATTGCTGGTGTACGGATTGGCCAAGAAGTCAATGTAACAAGTGGTGCTTATCCTGGTGAGAATTTTACTGGGCGTGTAAGCTTTATTAACCCAGTACTTGATGATGCGACGCGCACTGTAAAAGTCCGGGTAGAAATGGGCAACCCAGAAGGAAAATTAAAACCTAACTTATTTGTAAATGTGGCAATTAATGTGCCGCTGGCTGAAAATTTGGTTGTACCAGTTTCTAGCCTTCTTGACACTGGAACTCGCAAAATCGTATTTGTGGCGCAAGATAGGGAAACTTTCGTTAAACGAGATATTGTAACTGGTCAGGAAGCCGACGGCTATATTCAAGTTCTTTCTGGTTTACAAGAAGGCGATACTGTTGTGACCGCCGCCGCGTTTCTCATTGATTCGCAGACTCAGTTAGGTCAATTCAGCAGTCATGCTGGTCATGGCAGTTCAAAAGCTAGTGGTAATGCAGCGCTTCCAGCTTCCAATAATACAGCTACGTCTGCGCCACCGACGACAGGTTCTGCCCCGGCTGTTGACCATAGTGGTCATACCGGTCACACTGGTCTTTAGGAGGATGAAACATGCTGAATAAGTTAATTGAAATCTCCTTAAAAAATAGAGTATTGGTAATTGCTATGTCTGTTTTGGTGATTATCTGGGGAACCTTTGTGGTGCGGGATACGCCCATTGATGCCTATCCAGATTTAAGCGAAAATCAAGTACTGGTGTATGCTGATTGGATGGGGCGAGGGCCTCAGGAAGTGCAAGATCAGGTAACCTATCCATTGGAAACGGCTTTACGTGGTTTGCCAAAGGTCAAAGATGTACGCTCTGCCTCTTCCCTTGGCTTTTCCATGGTCACCGTTATATTTGAAGATGATGTAGATACCTATTTCGCTCGGCAAGTAGTTAACGAAAAGGTTCAACAAGCGATCCCTAAACTGCCGCGTGGAGTGCAGCCAGCCTTAGGGCCAGTGAGTACACCCATGGGACAAGTGTTCATGTACACCATGGAAAGTGATCGTCATAACCTGGCGGAACTTAGAACCATTGAAGATTTTCTTATTAAACCCCAGCTCAGTGCTGTGCCAGGAGTAGCAGAAGTCGCCAGCATTGGCGGCTATGTACTCCAGTATCAGGTTAATATTGATCCTGACCTGTTGAAAGCTTATCGGGTAAGTGTCGGCCAAGTCTTTGGTGCCATCAGTGGCAACAATGCTAATATTGGTGCCAAAGTGGTTGAGCAAAACGGCCAAGAGTATGTCATTCGCGGTCTTGGCTTAGTACAGTCTGTGGATGATATCCAAAATATTGTTGTTGGTCAAAATGGTAATGTACCTGTCTATGTAAAAAATGTAGCCAGAGTCAATCTAGGACCAGATTTTCGTCGCGGCGTATTGACTAAATCTGGACAAGAAGCAGCTGGCGGTATCGTCATTCAGCGAATGGGATCCAATACGATTGATGTGATTGATCAAGTCAAAGAAAAAATCACTGAAATTCAAGGAACTCTGCCTCAGGGGATGAAAATTATCCCTTATTACGATCAAACGGATCTGGTGAAAAGAGCATCTGCGACTCTCGATCGAGCCTTACTCGAAGAATTTATCCTAGTATCTATCATTGTGCTTGCCTTTTTGGGGAATATCCGCTCCAGTATCATTGTCACCTCTGCCATTCCGATTGGTATTTTGATTGCTTTTATTTGGATGAAAGGCATTCATTTATCGGCTAACTTAATGTCATTAGGCGGTATTGCTATTGGTATCGGTGTAATGACCGATGCGGCGATTGTTATGGTGGAAAATATTTATAGTCATTTAGCTAGAAATGGCGGACAACGCAGTATTGTAGATGTGACCATGGAAGCGGCGAAAGAAGTGGCAGCGCCGATTTTCTTCTCCATTACCATCATCATCGTGACTTTCTTACCCGTTTTTACAATGACTGGGGTGGAAGGTAAACTTTATACTCCCATGGCTTGGACGAAAACCTTTGCCATGACAGGATCTCTTATTTTGGCATTTACTCTGGTGCCAGTACTTTGCACCATCTTACTGCGAGGTAAAGTTAAAGAAGAAGATACCTGGATTGTTAAGAAGATGCATCAAGCATATCTGCCCATGGTGAAGGGAGCTGTTAAATACCGTAAAGCCATTATCGGAGTTGCGATTGTTGTTATGATCGCTGGATTTTCTCTATTACCATTGATCGGTACTGAGTTCATGCCATCTTTGGATGAAGGGACGATCCTGGTGATGCCAACCATGCTGCCTAGTGTATCCTTAACAGAGGCGGTAGAATCGGCTAAAAAAATGGACCGACTCATCATGGAGATTCCCGAAGTTGACATGTCCGTCGGTAAGGTAGGGCGGGCCGAGTCGGCTATGGACCCAGCGCCGATTAACATGATTGAGACCATTGTTACGTTAAAACCCAAAGAACAGTGGCGGCAAGGATTTACCAAAACTGACATTGAACAAGAAATGATGGGTAAATTAGCGAATCTTCCTGGACTTAATTTAGCTTTTACCCAGCCTATCGCTGGGAGGCTATCTATGCTGACTACCGGTGTTCGTACTGAACTTGGTATTAAGATCTACGGTGATGATCTTAAAGTACTGCAGCAAAAAGCCTTTGAAATTGAAAAAGCCCTTGCTGGTGTGTCAGGAGTTAGTGATTTGCTCGCAGAACGTGTCTTTGGTGCACCTTACCTAGAAGTGCAGATTAATCGGGAAAAAGTGGCGCGTTACGGTTTAAGCATCAATGATGTAGAGGATGCTTTGGAGCTGGCGGTAGGCGGCCGAGTGGCGACGACCACCATTGAAGGGAAAAAACGTTTCGACGTACTTCTTCGCTACAATCGGGATAACCGAGAAAATATTAATGCCATGCAAAATATCCTTGTTCCCATAGCTGGAAGTAGCAGTGTGAAAGCTGCTGGCGGCAGCAGTATGGGAGGAGGTGGTATGGGCGGCAGTGCTGCTGGTGGAGCTGCACCAAGCGGGGCTTACGTTCGCCTCGGTGAAGTCGCTCAGTTCCAAGTGGTAGATGGACCATCCATGATTAGCAGTGAAAATGGCATATATCGGGTAATCGTCCAACTTAACACTCGGGGGCGGGATGTTGTTAGTTTTGTAGATGAAGCTAACAAAGTGATTAAAGAAAAAGTTCAATTACCACCAGGTTTTTCGATTAAGTGGACTGGGCAGTACGAAAATCAACAACGGGCCAAGGCTAGACTTGCTATTGTAGTGCCAGCGGTGATCGTGCTTACTTTCTTCCTCTTATACATGGCCTTTAGTTCAGCCAGAGATGCGGCGCTTATCTTGATGAATATTCCTTTTGCCATGGTAGGAGGCATCGTGGCTGTATATGCCACTGGTATGTATCTAACCGTAGCGGCCGCCGTCGGGTTTATCGCTCTCTGCGGTATTGCAACCCAAAATGGAGTTATCATGGTGACCCATATCAAACATCTCAGGAAGACGAAAACCTTAGAAGAAGCAATTGTTGAGGGAGCTAGCGATCGTCTTCGTCCCGTTATGATGACGGCTCTGGTTGCGAGTCTTGGCTTATTTCCCCTTATATTTACCAGCGGTGCTGGAGCTGAAGTGCAGCGTCCTATGGCTACAGTGGTGGTAGGAGGTCTGGTAACGGCCACTATTTTGACACTCATCGTTCTTCCCAGTCTTTATTATGTCTGGAATGAACGGCAGGAAAAGAAACAATTATTGGAGGCATATCATGAAAAAAAGTAAAGTAGTAGTTGGTATTCTAGCGTTGACATTGGTTGTCGTATTAGTGGCTGGTTGTAGTTCTTCTGAGAAAACGGCAGCCAATCCACCAGCAGCGGGTCATGACATGAAGAACATGCCAGCAAACGGAGGAGAGCAAGCTGCAGGTCATGATACCCATAGCATGCAGATGCCGAAGGACGATCCTATGCCCATGATGAAAGAGATGGATCAGCAAACGAAAGATTTGATGAAACAAGTGAAATCCGGTCAAACCATGGAAGCCCAAAAAACAGCGGGACAGATCGTAGGTCTTACGGATAAAGTAATGCCTCATATGATGGATAATGGTCTGAAAGATCGTTTGAAACAATCCGCTATGGACATTAAAGATACAGTGAATTCTGGTAAAATGGATCCGGGAGCCATGGAGAGTAAAGTGAGTACCATGCAAGAGATCATGAAAGAAGCGACAGCACACTTACAAACAATGTCGCACAAATGATCATAGCTAGAGAGGAGAAGCCTATGCTGAAAAAATGGATCATCATACTATTTGCCGGAATTCTCTTTAACGGCACAGAGATAGCCTTGGCTTCTCCTCCTAACTCTGGTTATAGCCAGTTTATGCAATCCTTAGATTCTATCGTAGCGGGGGCGGTCATGCCAGTAGCTGACGAACAGCAAATTGCAGCTCGCTCTGCTACTTTGTCTACTAACCAGCTTAGTCAGTCAAGCCAGGCGAAACAAATTGTGGCAGTAGCAAAGGAAATGCTTGGTCAGCCAGTTGTGTGGGGCGGAACCACGCCAGCCCAAGGATTTGATTGTTCAGGCTTAGTACAGTATGTCTATAAACAAGCAGGGATTCATTTGCCGCGTACAGCTGACATTCAATTTTTAGTGGGAAGAACTGTATCTTTATCTTCGTTGCAACCAGGAGATTTGGTGTATTTTACTACTTATGAGCCAGGTGCCTCTCATGTAGGAATTTATATCGGTAACGATAAATTCATTCACACGTCTTTTTCCAAAGGTGTAGTTGCGATTGCTGATATGAACGAACGGTATTTTGTACAACGATATTATGGCGCTAAACGAGTATTGTAAGAATTTTTATTGACAGTGAAAAAACAGCCGAATTCGAAAGAATTCGGCTGTTTTTTTACGAAAACAAAATTTATCTAAGGAAGTAGCAACAACTAATTTTTTTCTTAGTCTTTAATGTCTTCAGCTAATAATTGAGCGACATGTTTTACTTTGATATGAGGTGCCTGCTTATCAAGACCACCTTGAATTTGCATCATGCAAGCCGGACAACCGACAGCAATGATTTCGGCACCTGTATCCTTAATGTTAGTGATTTTTTGTTTAAGGATCGGCATAGATATTTCCGTATATTTAATACCAAATGCACCAGCCATACCGCAACACTTGTCACAATCTTTCATTTCTACTAAGTCGTAGCCTTTACTTGCAGCAAGTAAAGCACGTGGTTCTTTGGAAATTCCAAGACCGCGTTTCGCATGACAAGAATCATGATAGGTTACTTTTTTGCCGCCGGCAACTTTCTTTAAGCGACCAGCTTTTTCATAGTGCTCAGCAACAAAGCTAGTGAACTCGCGGAATTTATGAGCCAATTTTTCGGCACGTGCTTTCCACTCAGCATCATCGGCAAAGAGGTCGAGATAGGTTTCATGCCATGTTTCCGTACAAGTAGGGCATGAAGAAAGGATGACATCGGCTTTCGCTTCTTCGAAAGCAATGATATTACGTTTAGCAATTTTCTTGGCGATTTCACGATCACCCATACCAAGCAGAGGTTTACCGCAACAGCTTTGATCTTCAGGGAAAACAACTTCCATCTTGAGATCTTGCAATACTTTATAGACTGCTTCACCTGTTTCAGGGAAAACGAAGTCTGTATTACAGCCAGCAAAAAAGGCAACACGTTTGGTTGGTCTCGTAATTTTTTTGGTGATTTTGGAAATGCGGTCACGTAATGGAACATCTGCTACTGCAGGTAAACTACGGTCTTTCGCCATGCCTGCTAAAAAGAGCGGTAAGTGGCGAATCACATTGCCAGTCGTAAATGGTTTTTGCCCAATAGAAGCAAGGCGTAGTAAATTGTGGAATACTTTACGATTGGCTAACACATTTTCAAAGACCATACGTACGCCAAATGGCAAGCCTTTTTCTTTAACCGTTTGAGAACGCAATTCATCAATCAAGCCAGGGATGTTGATCTTACCTGGGCAGATCTCAACACACTTACGACAGCCAATACAAAGTTCATTAATCTTATCGAAATCTTCTTGGCTATTTAAGAGTGCTGTTAAGATGGCACCAATACCACCGGAATAAATATGACCATACACATGGCCGCCAACAAGAGTATAAATAGGGCAGACGTTGAGGCAAGAAGCGCAACGTACACATTGATAAATTTCTTTGAACTTATCATCATGAGCGGCTTTAAGACGACCGTTATCTAACAAGATAATATGCAATTCTTTCTTTTCTTCGACCCATTTTCCATCTTTTTTGACCATGACAGGTGTTTGACCAGCAGTCATCGTCATATAACTTGTCATAAGCTGACCGGTCGCATTACGAGGCAAGGTACGTAAAATCGGTGCTGCGTCTTTAATCGTAGGGATTAATTTTTCATAACCCATGATTACTACATGAATCTTAGGAAGGGTGGTGACGAGACGTGCATTCCCTTCATTTGTTACCAAACCGATTGCGGAATTTTCTGCGATCCCGAAGTTCGCTCCTGAGATACCCATATCGGCTAGAAGGAATTCTTTACGCAAATTTTGTCTAGCTGCTTGTACCATGAAAGGGATATCATTCGGTATTTCTTGCTTTAATTCTTTGGAGAAATAACCTGCGACTTGATCTCTATTTAAATGAATGGCAGGCATAACCATATGCGAAGGTTTATGACCGGCCAATGAAATAATCCATTCACCAAGGTCTGTTTCTTTCACATGCAGTCCAGCATCTTCTAACGTATGATTGAGAAGAATTTCTTCTGAAGCCATGGATTTTGATTTTACGATACGCTTAACGCCTTTTTCTTCGCATAAATCAAGTAGATACTTTTTCAAAGCATCGCCGTCTTTAGCGCGAAATACCTTTGCGCCACGTTTGATTGCTTCTGCTTCAAATTTATCAGCAACTTTTTCAATCTCTGCAACAGTGCCGATTTTCATTTGACGTACTTGTTCACGTAAGGCATCAATATCTTCAACATTTTCATATGCTTTTGCGCGAGCAGTTGGATAGGCTTCAGCAAAACGTCCTAAGGAACCGCGCAATGTTTCATCGCTTAATTTTTCGGCAATCTCATTTTTTACATTACGATTATTTGTTTCCATTACAGTGCACCTCCGGATACTTCTTCATCAATGGCGATTAAGACAAAACGGTTTGGACCATGTACGCCGATGGTCAAGACTCTTTCAATATCAGAAGTACGGCTAGGACCTGTAATGAAACTGATATAGCCATTATCATATACTTTAGAAATGACTTCAAAGGCTTCAGTAATACCGAGCACAACATTCTTACTGTTCATAAAGACAACGTGAATGGGGGGGAGCATGGATACTAAGCGACTTTCGAAAGCATATCCATCCATACAGACGCTACCGCTTTCTGCAATGCCAAATTCCACAGTGGAAATACCGATATCTGCCGATTCAGCATGTTCTGTAATGTCTGTTAATTCAGTATATACAGAAATTCCCATGGAATGTAATTCTTCATTGATACCAGTAGCTTGTTGTAAAGGACTATTTACAGTAACTATCTTTTTAGCATTTGTAAACTTCACCATATTAGCCACGATTTCGCGGGCTTCTACAGCAGTTTTAACGCGAAATATTTCAGTAGCGGCAGCTGAGGCCCTTTTTTCGAATTCAGGAAATAAATGATCTCCTACGTTCTCTAATGGAAAAGCGTTTCTCCAATTCTCACATACTTTTTTCATTATTCATACTCCTTTATTGTGCTGGTAAGGTGGTCTGACCAGTAACTTTATATTCATGTTATTCGCAATTTAATAGAAATATCCTCTATTTTTTTTAAAAAAATATTATTTTTTCTTACAAAATATTAAAAAACAATCCTACAAACAAAGGAGAATGTTTCTCATATATAGAAAGAAGTTTTTAAAAGTTTAACTAAATAATATAAAAACTTGTATATAGTTAAAGAGGTAATTGGATTTTTTTAAGACTGAAATGTTCTAATTTGAAAAAATAAATAGAGAACCTTACAAAAAATATTTTGATCGTCCTACAAGCTGAGAAAAAAACATCCTACAAATGATAAGGTAAATCTGACTTGGATTGGATTTTTCCTGTAATGGGGTTTTGATTCTTTTGTACTCTCATTTTACAAAGTAAAAGTCTTACAATAATCTAAACAATCGATAAATTAAAATTAAAAAGTAAATAATAGCAGGAAAAACTTCATTCGTGATGGAATATAGAATTATAAATCCAATGATTGTCCTAATCATTGCTATAATCTAATAATAATATGGGAATAGGTGCTTTATGCTTAAAAGGGAAGTCCGGTAACTAGACCGGCACGGTCCCGCCACTGTGTTGGGGAGTATGGCTAAGATATACCACTGGGGAAACCCGGGAAGGTTTAGTGATATGATGAACCATAGTCAGGAGACCTGCCTATTCTAACACACACCGTTATGACCTACGGAAGATAGGCAGGTGGGTAGAATAAATTAATTTTGTTTATTGTACCCCCTGCTTGCAGGGGGTTTTCATTATGCAAAAAAAAATGCGCTCGGGTATTACAACCGGTACTTGTGCAGCAGCGGCTACAAAAGCTGCTCTTATGACCTGGTCTGGCTCTTTTACGGAGGGCGTTGATGTTACATCGCCGCAAGGCACTAAGATCCATGTGAAAATTGAAACATGTGAAAAAATTATGAATGGCGGCAGAGCATCCGTTATAAAAGATGCTGGAGATGACCCTGATGTAACTCATGGCACTCTCATTATTGCCGAGGTTCAGGTACAGGAAGGAATTGATACTGTCTTAAAAGCAGGTATCGGAGTCGGTACAGTGACTAAACCAGGCATGTCAGTTGCCATTGGTGAACCTGCGATCAATCCAGGCCCAAGAAAAATGATCCTACAGGCAGTACAAGATGTATTACCAGATGAGTATGGCGCTATTGTTACGATCTCCATACCTGATGGGGAGCGGCTAGCGAAGCGGACACTCAATCCGACCTTAGGCATTGTTGGTGGTTTATCCATTATCGGTACGACAGGAATTGTTGAGCCCATGTCTGAAGACGGTTTTAAAAATTCTCTATCGCCACAGATTAATATGGTGAAAGCCTTAGGGTATGATCAAGTGGTATTCGCTCCTGGAAAAATCGGTCAAGATATTGCCATTCATCGTTATGGCATACCAGCCGAAACAGTGCTTCAGACTAGTAACTTTATCGGTCATATGCTTGAAAGTGCTGTACAATATAACATGAAAAAAGTGTTGTTATTTGGTCATTTGGGTAAACTGGTAAAGGTTGCTGCAGGGATTTTTCATACTCACAATCGAATGGCAGATGCTCGTTTTGAAACCTTAGCGGCTTATATGGCAGCAGCGGGTGCTCCTCAGCAGGCTATCCTAGAAATTTTAGCATGTACCACTACTGAAGGGGCTATGCCAATTATTGAACAGTATCAGTTGCAGTGTGTTTATCAGACTTTGGCAGAGCGAGCCAGTGCACGCGCCAAACGTTATGTATTTGGTGATTTAATCGTCGGTACAGTCATTGTCACGTTGCAAGGTGATATCTTAGGACTTGATGATACGGCGCGAGAAATTGGAGGCAGTTTGGGATGGAATATAAAGTAATCGTAGTAGGAATCGGACCAGGTTCACCTGACTATATACTGCCAATTGCAAGTCGTACGATTGCGCAGGCTCAGGTAGTAGTCGGTAGTAAGCGAGCCCTTGATGCCTTCGCTCCAAGTGATAGCAAAACAAAAGTGATTGACCGGGATATTCAAGGCGTACTGACTTTTATTGCTGAATCTCTCATGACGAGTGATGTTGTGGTTATGGTGTCTGGTGATCCAGGATTTTATAGTTTACTCGTAGCCTTGCGGTCAAAATTTACACCCTCACAACTCACGGTGATACCAGGCATCAGTTCTGTACAATTGGCTTTTGCCCGTATGTCTGAGGTGTGGCAAGATGCACGCCTTATTAGCATGCATGGCCGCAAAGCCAGCGATGAAGATCTAGCGTATAAACCGAATAAAAAATTGGGTATTTTAACAGATCATGAGCATAATCCTAGCCATATTGCTCAAGTGCTTATGGACCATGGTTGGCCAATCGATGGACAAGTGTGGCTTGGTGAAGGCTTATCCTATGAAGAAGAAAATCATAAAAAACTAACTTTAGGTGAAGCGAGAGATATAACTGGCTTTACCCATTGTGTAATGGTGGTGATGGCATGACCTATTTCCTGGGAATTAATGATGATGAGTTTATCCGTGGTGAGATTCCCATGACTAAACAAGAGATCCGAATTTTAGTCTTAGCAAAAGCTAAGATCCGTCCGACTGATGTGATTATCGATATTGGGGCAGGTACTGGATCTTTATCCATTGAAGCTGCTCTGCAAGCTCCTAAAGGCCGAGTGTATGCCATTGAACGGCATGCAGAAGGCATTGAGCTCATTCGTGCCAATGGGACTAAATTTGGCGCAGAGAATGTAGAAGCTATTTTAGGCAGTGCACCAGAAGCACTTGAGGGTTTACCCATGAGTGATGTCATTTTTATTGGTGGCAGTGGTGGACACTTAACTGAAATTTTAAATCAAAGTGATCAGTTACTTAGGTCACAAGGTAGGCTGGTCATTACGGCTATTACCATAGAAACGTTGTATGAAGCTTTGCATATCATGCAAGAAAAACCTGAGTTTACTGTTGAAGCCTTTAGTGCCCAGATTTCACGAATTAAGCAAATTAAGACAAGCAATATGCTACAAGCTTTAAATCCTATTTATATTATTACATGTACAAAAAAAGCGTAGAAATGAGGAGGTTTTTTCATGGATATATCTTTCGTAGGTGCCGGTCCTGGGGATGTTGAACTGATTACTGTAAAAGGACAACGTTTGGTAGGCGAGGCTGATGTCATTATTTATGCAGGTTCTCTTGTAAACCCTGCCCTGTTAGCGTTAGCCAAACAAGGAGCGGCCATTTATAATAGCGCTTCCATGACCCTTGATGAGGTCATTGAAACGATGGAAAAGGCTGTCGCCGTCGGCAAAAAAGTTGTGCGTCTTCATACTGGAGACCCTAGTATTTATGGCGCTATTCAAGAACAAATGGATGCTCTTGAGAAAAAGAAAATCACATACGATGTTGTACCAGGTGTTAGCTCATTTTTGGCTACAGCAGCGGCATTAAAATGTGAATATACTTTGCCTGATGTTTCGCAAACTGTCATTATTACACGTCTTGAAGGGCGTACGCCTGTTCCTGAAAAAGAAAAATTGGCGTTACTTGCCAGTCACAATGCAACCATGTGTATTTTCCTGAGCGTTCATATGATTCAAAATGTCATGAATGAACTCATTGATGGTGGTTATACGCCAGATACCCCTGTTGCGATTGTACAAAAAGCATCTTGGCCTGAACAAAAAATATTCCGTGGAACCATTGAAACGATTGCGGCGATTGTAACCGATGCAAAAATCGATCGTACGGCCATGATTGTGGTGGGACGTTGTTTAGATAGCGACTATGCTTTATCTCGTCTTTATGCCCCTGAATTTACTCATATGTACCGAGAAGCAAGCAAATGAAACTCGCTGTAATTTCAGTGACAAATCAAGGCGCAAAACTGGCAAATCAGTTAGCAGACCAACTGAGACTAGTAGGTCATCAAATCGAACTATTTGCAAAAGAGGGACGCAATCCCTTAGGTCATGCCTCTTATGACTCACTGAGTACACTGATTTCTAAGAGCTTTTCTCGTTATGAAGGATTTATTTTTATTATGGCGACAGGAATTGTGGTGCGCGTCATTGCACCCTATATTCAAGATAAACGGATTGATCCTGCCGTTGTCGTCATGGATGAACAAGGGCAATATGCCATTAGTTTGCTGGCAGGACATATTGGCGGCGCTAATGAGCTTTGTGAAATGATTGGACATCGAATTGGCGCAATACCTGTGATTACAACGGCAACAGATGTTGGTAAAAAACCCGCTGCCGATGTGTTAGCAGTCAAGTTAAATCGGGATATTCAGCCTTTTTCAGCTTTAAAACAAATTAATGGTGCCATTGTTCACGGTGACCAAGTCCGATTTTTTATTGATAAAAGAATACCTAATCAAGAGTTTTATACACAAACTGCTGAAAAACTTGGTATTCGATTGGATACTATAGAGGACGTGACGACAGCTCGCTATGATGCCGCAGTCCTCGTTACAGATGAAACCCTTGCGGTGAATAAGCCACATCTTTATTTACGTTCCATACCTCTTGCAGTAGGGATTGGATGTAGACGAGATACCCCAGTCGCTGATATTTTAGCGGCTGTAACTGCGGCTTGTCAGAGCATTGGTTCTACCACTTCGCATATCGCCATGATTGGTAGCACCGTAGTAAAGCAAGACGAGGTTGGCCTTTTAGCTCTTATTGAGCAATTGGCTGTACCTAGCCATTTTTTTTCAAATGAAGAATTACAACAATGTATCGATGAATATCAACTTGATGTATCAAGTTTCGTACAAAAACAAATAGGAGTGGGAAATGTATGTGCAGCAGCAGCAATCTTAATGGGGCAGACGAACAAACTTCTGCTTCCCAAAACGAAATACAAAAATGTAACGGTGGCCATTGCCCCGGTGAAATCGCAGTCATTGGAATCGGACCAGGCAGTTTAATTGATATGACGCCACGAGCCTTAGAAAGCATTAAAAATGCCGATGTTGTAGTGGGTTACAATACATATATTGAACTCGTCGCAGACTTACTAACGGATAAACCAGTGATTGGTACAGCTATGATGCAAGAAGTAGAGCGTTGCCAAAAGGCAGTCGAAGAAGCCTTGGCAGGAAAAAAAGTCGCTGTTATTTCCAGTGGTGATCCAGGGGTTTATGGTATGGCGGGGTTAGTCCTCGAGCTTGCTATGAAGTACCCAGCAGACATTCGTCCTGAAGTGAATATCATTCCAGGAATTAGCGCTGTAGGCGCATCAGCGGCTATTTTAGGCGCACCTTTAATGCATGACTTTGCGGTCATTAGTCTCAGTGATTTGTTAACTCCATGGGATGTGATTAAAAAACGCGTAGAGATGGCATCTGCTGGTGATTTTGTCATTGCCCTTTATAATCCAAAAAGTAAACGTCGTACTAGCCAAATTCAAGAAGTACGGGAAATTGCCTTAAAACATCGCTTAGCTTCTACTCCAGTTGGTATCGTTCATCATGCCACAAGAGAAGGGGAAAATATGACTCTTTCTAACCTAGATGACTTTACCAATGAATTTATTGATATGTTTTCCTTAGTCATTATCGGTAATAGCCAAACGTATATCCAAGAAGGCCGGATGATTACCCCTCGCGGTTATAAAGTATGATTTTAGTACTGGCTGGGACGAAAGACGGGCGGGATTTAATCGCCTTATTAGCTAAGGCCGGTTACCAGGTGATGGCCTCTGCCTTTAGCCAGTATGGGGGAGAATTAATTCAGCTTGAAAATGTTTGTGTTCACACAGGACCTTTGGATGAACATGGTCTTGCCGAATTGATCACTCGCAATGGGATTGAAATCATGGTGGATGCAAGTCATCCTTATGCTGTAAATGTTTCTCAAAATGGGATGCTAGCGTGCGAAAAAACAGGAACTCAATATATTCGTTATGAACGGCCTCGGGCTGCTATGCCATCATATGAAGGCTTGCATGTAGTCACTGATTATCAGCAGGCAATCGAAAAAGTGGCCGTCTTAGGGAAAAGTATTTTTCTCACGACAGGCAGTCGCCATCTGAAACTATTTAAGGATGCAGCCTGTTTAGCACATCATCGCATCATTGCCCGTGTACTGCCTGAACCCAGTGTATTAACGGAGTGTATTGATCTTGGTTTTTCACCAAAAGATATTATCGCCATACAAGGTCCCTTCTCCCATGAACTGAATATGGCTTTATTTAAAGAATACGAAGCGGATGTAATTGTCACTAAAAACAGTGGTCAAGTGGGCGGCAGTGATACAAAAATAACAGCTGCTATGGCCCTTGGCCTCCCCCTTGTCGTCATTGATCGACCGACCATTCACTATAGGAAAATTGTCTATGCAATTGAAGATGTAATCAAATTTATTAAGGAGGCCCAATGATGAAATACATTACTGAACCTATGGTCATTGAAGAGCGTAGTATGGAGATTATTGCTCCTTATTTAGCAAGTCTTAATTTATCACCAGAAGCTACCAAAGTATTTTCAAGAATCATTCATGCCGCTGGCGATCCTGAATATTCTAAAGTCATTGAAATTCATCCCGAAGCGATTGCCGCAGGATGCGCAGCCCTCGCTGCTGGTTGTGATATTTTCTGTGATGTCGAGATGGTTCGTACGGGTATTAATAAAACTCGTTTAGCTGAAAATGGCGGCACGGTCCATTGTTTGATTGGCGATGCAGAGGTCGCTGCAACAGCTAAAGAACTTGGCATTACCCGCTCTATGGTCGCCATGCGTACCTTTGGCGAAAAACTCCATGGTTCCATTGTCGCCATTGGCAATGCACCTACAGCTTTGTTTGAAGTGCTGAATATGATGAAAGAAACTAATATACGTCCAGCGTTGATTATTGGCGTACCTGTAGGTTTTGTTGGTGCGGCCGAATCAAAGGATTTCTTAGCTGAAACGTCTCCAGTACCTTATATCACTGTTCGTGGGAATAAAGGTGGCAGCCCGATTGCTGCTGCGACTACCAATGCACTGCTTTATATGCATAAACGGTAAACAATATGACGTGAATCATCAATGTTAACGATGTTATAGTGAAGTCATTTTTAAAAAGAGGCGGCTATACAGGTGAGCTGTTGCTGCCTCTTTCATGTCAGATAAGGTATAGAGTATGAAAGAGGGCGGTGAATTATGGCAAAGATACCAAGGATTATTATTGCAGGTACCCATAGTGGTGTCGGTAAAACGACAATTGTGACAGGATTATTAGCTGCGCTTAAACAGCAAGGACTCAATGTCCAATCCTATAAGGTAGGGCCTGATTATATTGACCCAGGTTATCATCAATTGGCGAGTGGCAAAGTTGCTCATAATTTAGATACATGGTTAGTACCAACGGATAAAGTAGTTCCTATTTTTACTAAAACAGCGGCTGATAATGATCTCGTCATTGTTGAAGGGGTCATGGGTCTTTATGATGGGGGCCGTCAAGGTGTAAGTAGTACAGCAACCATTGCAAAACTGCTCAAAGCGCCTGTAGTACTCGTGATTGATGCTAAATCCATGGGTGAAAGTGCAGCTGCGATTGCTCTAGGATATAAGATGTATGATCAAGATGTGAATGTCGTTGGAGTGATTGTGAATCGATTAGGTTCCCCTTCACATCAAAAAATGGTTAGTGATGCTTTAGAGCGCATCAACATTCCTGTACTTGGTTCTATTTATCGAAATGAAGGCATTAGTATGCCAGAACGACATCTTGGATTAACGCCTGTCACGGAACATAATGCTTCTGATCGGATTGCTGAATTATGCGCACAAATTTCTGCGCAAGTGGATCTTGAGCAAATCATTTCCATTGCTAATAACGCTCCTGAATTACCTTCGATCAGAGAGAATCAGGATGTGATACACCAGTCACCCATTGTACGAATTGGTGTCGCTCAAGATGAAGCCTTTTCTTTTTATTATCCAGAAAGCCTTGACGTGTTAAAAAGTATGGGAGCAGAGATTGTACCCTTTAGTCCTTTGAATGATAAGCAGTTACCTAAGGTTGATGGTTTATTATTTGGTGGCGGTTTCCCTGAAATGTTTGTCCGTGAACTTTCTAGTAATATCACTATGCGCCAATCAATTTATGAAGCTTGCAAGAATGGCATGCCCATCTATGCTGAGTGTGGTGGCTTTATGTATTTGACGCAGAAAATTGTGGATTTTGATGGACAGCACTATGAGATGGTCGGTGCCATTCCGGCGATTTGCAGTATGCAATCTAAGCTGCAAACGGTAGGCTATGTGGAAGCGACAGCTCTTAAGGATAATGTATTATGTGAGGCTGGTCATTCCATGCGTGGTCATGAGTTTCATTTTTCTCTCATGGATATTGATGAGAGTTTAGGGGCATTTCCATGGGCTTTTGAATTTAAGAAAACCCGTACAGGTGCTGTTTATCCAGGAGGATATGCTCATGGAAATGTACTTGCATCTTATTTACATATGCATTTTACAGGTCATGAGCAAGCGGCAAGTCATTTCATTACAAAATGTAACGAGTTTAACTCAAAGGCACTAGAAGTACCTAGAGGAGAAGAATAACCATGAAGGGAAAAATCATCCTATTCACAGGTGGAGCTAGAAGCGGAAAAAGTTTGGCGGCTGAACAATATGCGATTTCACAAGGTGGCCCCTTAGCTTATATTGCCACAGCTCAAATTTACGACCAAGAAATGGAGTCACGTGTTGCTCTTCATCGTCAGCGCCGTGCCGATCAATGGCAAACTTTTGAAGCACCTTATGATGCTCATTTGGCAATCGAACAAGCCGCTCAAGGGTCAAAGGTTATTTTATTCGATTGTTTGACTCTATATACAAGTAATTTACTATTGGATCCCAATGGTTCTCAGGAGCCTGAAGACAAATACCAATATATGATAGAACAAATTGATAAACTCATCATGAGTGCCCAAAAAACGAAGACCACAGTGATCTTTGTAACGAACGAGGTGGGTATGGGAATCGTGCCGAGTAATGCCTTGGCGCGCCAGTACCGTGATCTCTCTGGATCTGCTAATCAAAAGGTGGCAGCCGTGGCGGATGAAGTTTATTTGGTCGTGAGTGGGTTAACTGTAGAACTGAAAAAAATAGCAGTCAATTTTAATAGGGAGGTGTAGTAGTCGTATGGCTCAAACGATTATGCTCCAAGGGACAAGCTCACATGTAGGGAAAAGTATACTGACAACGGCTTTGTGTCGTATTTTTTTGCAAGATGGGCAAAAAGTTGTACCCTTTAAAGCGCAAAATATGGCCCTTAATTCTTATGTCACGAAAACAGGTGGAGAAATGGGACGAGCGCAAGTAGCCCAAGCTGAAGCTGCTGGTCTTGAACCTTTTGTCGAAATGAATCCAGTACTGTTAAAACCCACGGGAAATTCGTGTTCACAAGTGGTTTTAATGGGGAAACCCATTGGCAATATGTCAGCCAAAGAATATCATACTGGGTACAGTCTAAAAGCACTCGGCGTTATTAAAGAATGTTTGGATAAACTAGGATCCGAATTTGACACCATTGTAATTGAAGGAGCAGGCAGTCCAGCTGAAGTTAATTTAAAGGCGAATGATATTGTCAATATGCGCATTGCCAAAATGTTAACAGCTCCTGTACTATTAATTGCAGATATTGATCGTGGCGGTGCATTAGCATCTGTTGTAGGTACTTTAGAATTACTAGAACCAGATGAACGAGCATTAGTAAAAGGTATTATCATTAACAAATTCCGTGGTGATATTGATTTATTAAAACCAGCCTTAGACTTTTTGGAAGCAAAAACAGGTAAACCTGTCGTTGGTGTAGTACCTCATCTTGATCAACTCGGGATTGACGATGAAGATTCTGTTTCTCTTGATGATAAGCAGAGTAATCAAATAAAAGAATTAGATATTGCGGTCATGCGAACACCGAAGATCTCGAATTTTACGGATTTTGATGCGTTTACGACTGAAATTGATGCCAGCGTTCGTTATATCCGTCCAGGCGAGCCTATTGGCAATCCTGATTTAATCATATTGCCGGGCAGTAAAAATACGATTGAAGATTTATCCTATTTACGCACCCAGGGGTATGAGGACGAAATTATTAAATTGGTCAATCAAGGTACGCCTCTGATTGGTATTTGTGGCGGTTATCAAATGCTTGGTCAACAAATCTATGATCCTGAGCATACTGAATCTGATCTTGATACGATCAAAGGGATGGGTTTACTTGATATTGAAACCACCTTTGCTGCTGATAAAGTGACTCACCAAGTTACGGCTCAGTGTAGCCATAATGGTTTCCTCGGACTTGAGACAACTTGTGATAATCTGACTGGCTACGAAATACATATGGGACGGACGGACTTTTTGAGCCCAGTTCAGCATGCTTTCACCATTACTAGTCGTTCAGGACAAGAAATTTCTTCAGCTGATGGTGTAGTACGTGCTGATGGACGAGTGATGGGGACCTACATTCATGGAATTTTTGATAATGATGTATATCGTCGTGACTTACTAAATGCCCTGCGAGTCGCCAAAGGCTTAGCACCGATTACAGAAATCAATGATACCTATACACGTAAACAAAATAGTTATAACCGATTAGCTGATACTGTTAGAAGCAGCCTCAATATGGATTTAGTCTATCAAATGTTGGAGGGAAAATAGTGGTGGAGGCTTATCTACCACTACTGGCTGTTATTATTGATCGGTTAGTCGGTGATCCTCGTTCGAGTCTGCATCCTGTTGTGATGATTGGTAATTTGATTGCATTTTTTGAAAGAAAATTGTTAAAACTACAACATTCGTCTTTATTAAAAAACGTAACAGGTGGAGTTCTTGTCGTTTTGGTCCTCGGGATAACATATGGTACTTCATGGTGGATCATGAATTTATTAGGAATGATCCACCCCTGGGCCCAATTTATAGGGGGAGCCATCCTACTAAGTTTCACCATTGCACCTGATAGCTTAGCAAAAGCAGGGAATGAAATTCATCGTTATCTTGTCACTGGAGATCTAAAACAAGCCCAATATAAAGTTGGCTGGATTGTAGGGCGGGATACAGATCAGCTAGATGTTGCCGAGGTGACAAGAGCAACAGTTGAGACCATCGCTGAAAATATCGTTGATGGTATTATTTCACCGCTTTTTTACTTTATGATTGGTGGTGTACCCTTGGCCTTTTTATATCGAGCTGTAAACACCTTAGATTCTATGGTTGGCTATAAAAATGACAAATATCGAGATTTTGGTATGTGTTCTGCGCGGGTTGACGATGTATTTAACTATATCCCAGCGCGTGTAACAGGGATACTTTTAGTACTGTCTGCTATCTTGTTACGTCTTAATGTATATGGTACAATCACTGCTATATGGAGAGATGCTGCCAAACATCCTAGTCCTAATAGCGGTTTTGCAGAAGCAGGAGTCGCTGGGGCCTTAGGTATCCGTTTAGGTGGTTTAAATTATTATGGTGGTGTTGCCTCACAGCGAGCTTATATGGGGACGGCAACCACTGTTCTTGGTCCTATACATATTAAACAAACCATTCAGATGATGTATGTGTCAACCATGTTGTTTACAATCGGTATCACTATCTTTTTATTCATGGGGAGATAAGGAATTCTTGATTAGGTGGGACTCAGGCTTATTCATCGGATAAATTAGGGAATGAAAGGTCTATAATAATGAAACATTTTATCACTGGGTTACAGTTTTTAACACGTATTTATGTTGCCAAACAAACGGAATGGTCACCAGAAAGCTTTGGGCGTAGCGTAAAGTTTTTTCCATTAATAGGAGGTATACTCGGTATCTTGTTGGTTATGATCAATCAATTATTTGCCGAGTACTTACCCTTCTTTGGAGTGTATATGCCACCTCATGTATTAGCAATTTTATTGTTGATTGCTAATGTGGTTCTAACAGGTGGATTGCATTGTGATGGTTTCATGGATACGATGGATGGTCTTTTTTCTGGTCGTTCTAAGGAACGAATGTTAGAAATTATGAAAGATAGCCGAGTCGGGGCCAATGGTGTCATGGCTTTTGTCTTACTTGTCTTATTGAAATGGTCATTGATCACTGAGATGTCACCACTATTACTGCCATCGTCTCTTTTTGTAATGCCGATTCTTGGTCGTTTTGCTATGCTCGTCGGTATTACTGTATTTCCATATGCGCGTCCAGATGGTATTGGGAAAGCGTTTGCTCAATATGCGGATAAATATACGTTATATATTGGCATAGCCCTTACCTTGCTGCTTATTATTCCGATAGGTAAACAAGCGATCCTCTGCTTAGGAATTGTGAGTTTGTGTACGATGTTATTTGCTCGCTACGCTACAAAGTTAGTCGGTGGTTTAACTGGAGATATCTATGGCGCTCTGAGTGAATTGGGCGAAATTATCGTATTGTTTGTTTTTTTATTTTAAATTTGTGAAAAATTGTGGGTCTGCGCCACGTATTTCATACGTTGCTATTGGCAAAGTAAGTGATATAGGCGATGTTTGCTTATTGACAAAAAATATCCATGACGATATAGTGAACTTTAAATAGGATCGATAAATAATGGAGAGCATATATATGAAGGTAACTGTCAAAGCCCCTGGTTCGTGTGGCGAATTAGCACAAGGTACTATTAATGGGAAAAATTTTTTAATTACTTGCCCAATTGATGTATATTCAGAGGTAACTATAGGAACTGGGGAATGTGTGCCCACCAATATAGGCAGTAAAGTCATCACTGCCATTGATAAAACAAGGCAGTATTTGAAAATAGAAGGTCAGCAATTCCAAGTAGAAGTTAAATCGGATCTGCCACTCGGTAAGGGAATGGCCTCTAGCAGTGCAGATATTAGTGCAGCGTGCCAAAGTCTTGCCTTAAGTGCTGGTAAAGTCTTATCGCCGGATGAGATCGCTGATATTGCCCTATCCATTGAACCAACGGATGGTATCTTCTATCCTGGTATTGTACTCTTTGACCATGTACATGGTCGCATAAGACAACATCTAGGAAATGCTCTTCCCATGTATATTGCAATTTTTGATGTTGGTGGAGAGATTGATACATTACACTTTAACCAACGGCAGGATTTAAAAAAATTAAATCAAGAAAATGAATCTGAAGTACATCGTGCCATAAATTTAATCATGGACGGAATTGCAAGTAAGGACATATCCTTGGTTGGTAAAGGTGCGACCATTAGCGCCTTGGCTAATCAAAAAATTTTATATAAACCTCATTTAGAAGATATGATTGCCATCGGTTTATCCTGGGGAGCCGTGGGCGTCAATATTGCACACAGTGGTACAGTAGTTGGTGTGTTATTTCCTATGGATAAAATTGAAAACTGCCCTCCTTGTATTGAGGCAATCGAAAGCACTTGTACTGGGGTTCACTATTTACGTACAGTACAGTTTATTTCTGGAGGGTTAACGAAACAAGAAGGTGATTGCAATGAGTGGGAACAATGCTCCTAAACATGGGGGCAATTTATATGCGGCCATGCGACAAAAGGGTGGATCGTTGAATGAAATCCTTGATTTTAGCGCCAATATTAACCCTCTTGGTCTTTCTGAACAGATCCGTCAAACATTATACGCATCCTTAGAGTCGATTATTCATTACCCTGATGTTCAGGGACATGCTTTAAAACAAGAACTGAGTCATTATTATCATGTGAAACAAGAACAAATCACACTTGGTAATGGTGCTGTAGAATTGATGTATGTTTTGTGCCATATGCTAAAACCAAAGCGTGTGTTAGTGACTGCTCCAACCTTTAGTGAATATGAATCAGCAGCTAGGGCCAGTGGCGCAGCCATTGAGTATTTTTATTTAAATGCTGCTGATGATTTTACGATTGATATTCAAGGGATTGCTCAGCAACTCCCTGCTATAGATATTGTATTTATTTGCAATCCGAACAATCCAACGGGTAAACTGCTATCCAATGGGCAAATTGAAGAATTAGTAGCGATGGCAAAAGTCCATCAAACTTATGTGGTTGTTGATGAATCATTTCTTGATTTTTTGCTAGATGATCATACATATACTTGTCGGTCCTTATTAGAAAAATATAATAACCTGATCATATTACATTCCTTAACTAAGTTTTATGCCATTCCAGGACTCAGATTAGGTTTTTCTCTGACTAACCCAGAGCTTACGAATCGACTTCATGCTGGGAAAGATCCTTGGAATGTCAATACCTTAGCTCAAAATGCCGGCGTAGCTGCTCTGCGTGATGAAGAATATCAGCATAAGAGTAAGGAATTTATCAAAAAAGTAAATATGGATTTATATCATAGTTTACTGACCATACCAGGTTTAAAACCTTATAAACCATCCGTAAACTTTATCTTAATTAATATAAAAGATACCAATTTAATTGCTGAAGAACTACGGCAGGCACTGGCAGCACACAATATTTTAATTCGGGATTGCAGTAATTATCCAGGATTGTCACCAGACTATATTCGCATAGCAGTCAAAAGTCCAGAGCAGAATCATAAATTAATTGCTGCATTACAGCAAATTATAGGTGGTATAGAATGACAAAAGTAATATTAGTACGTCATGGTCAAACACAGTGGAATTTAGATATGAAATATCAAGGTCATTGTGATATTGAATTAACAGAAAAAGGTGTCGAGCAAGCCATGCTAGCCGCTCAGCGTTTGGCTGGTGAAAATATTTCTGCACTGTATGCCAGTGATTTAAGTCGCGCCTTAAAAACTGCTGAATGCATAGGGGCAAAACATAATCTGCCTGTGACCGCAGTTCCTGAACTGCGCGAAATCAATTTTGGTGAATGGGAAGGGCTAACTTTTGAAAGTATCAATAGTCAGTCTAAGGATGAACGCTCAAAACTCTTTACCCATCCTGATGAAATTATCATTCCTGGCGGCGAAACCTTTCGCCAAGTGAAAGAACGAGCGATCAATGCGATCACAAAATTAGTAGCTCAACATCCAGATCAAACCATCGTGATCGTTTCTCATGGTGCAACAATACGTACCGTATTATGTGCAGTTCTTAATATTCATTTGAATCATCTCTGGAAAATCAAACAAGATAACACAGCCATTAATGTACTGGAATATTATGATGAGAATGTGATGGTATCATTGGTTAATGATGCACAGCATTTGAATGGTACTCTGCTATAAAAAATGCCTGGAGGCATAAAATAAAGTTGGAAACCGGCTAATAAGATATTTATGCAATATAATGCATAAATATACAATATATTATTTCCGGTGACGCTAGTAAGTGATATTCATCATTCGCAACGCAAAATATAATGTACGTGTTTGTGTGTATCAGTAATAAATTATTGAACTGGGTAATATGTGATTAAACTGGAGCTTAATATTATTACTAGAGAAGGAACATCAGTTAGTGCTCCTTAGAAAATAATATCGGTACTTTGTGTAGACTTTTTGCATTTGTAAAAAATATACCATTAATGGATAATAAGTAAAAATCGATATGACAAGGTCGCACATACCTTTAGAGAGATAAATGTTACGTTAATAATCTTATCGTGGTTAAGAGTACCAATAAATGGATTCTATGGCACAATGCTAATGGTGCTATAGAATCCATTTGTCTTTTTTTGAAACAGGGGTGAAGTCACAATACAGAGATAGGGGCAAGGATTACTTTTGACATGAGGGTTTCGTTATGAGAAGCTCGGGTGAGTGCTTTAGGCGTATCAATTTTATTAAATGGCATCTTGTGACGTTGATAATGAGTATATAATTTTCTATATGGAAGATAGGCTCGTTGAGTAAAGGTTCTGTTAGATTTTAGGTCGTTTAAAGGTTGCATGTTGGGATATTTAAGAGCAAATAGCTAACATACTAAGGAAGAATAAGTTTGGTTAAAATATGCTTATTCAGTACTTACATATGTAAGCCTAAGCTTAAATAATATTGCACATTTTTTTGTGGACAAGGAATATAGATTTAAACCAGTAATATTATCGTAACTGGAGATGACACTTTCTGTGTCATTTTGCCTATGCTTAAAAACTATCTATGTGGAGCCAAGCAGTGTGAATCAGTAATAAATTATTGAACATGGAGTTTGGTTTTATCCGTTCGACTCACCTCGCCTCCACCACAAGATATGAAGCGAAGATTACCTTTTTTGTTACAGAGAACATAATCTTGCCACTACGGCAATGTTATGCTTCTTTTTTTATTTGGCAAGCTTATACTTCCTTTTACTTAATAAAGTAATTTGTTCTATATATATTTATATATAGAAGTTTGATAGTGGGTGATGGGCATTTCTAGTGGTTATAGTAGTTGTAAGTGATCTTAGTGAATGATATCCATCATTAGGAGCTCGGCGTTGTGTATGTTAGTATAGTGTATCAGTAATAAATTATTGAACTGGATAATATGTGATTAAACTGGAGTTTAGTTTTTATCCGTTCGCTCTGCTCTCTTCTATTTATTGAATCTAGATTTCTTATAAAATGTTGTGAATGGAATGGAGCTGTCTCAAACTATCATTTTGAGGCAGCTCCATTGTTTATGCCTAAAATTATAAATGTAGAATAAAATCAATTATTCTTATTACGATCCGATTTTTAAACTACAAGAAAAAGAGGATTCCATAAACCAAATATTATTATAGAATAAATTCTACAAGTGGCCGTTGATAATTCTTTTTTTAAGTTTTATCACAGCCCTATTTTTATATCAATAATAGAATATATTTGAAATGAAGGTTAAATTTATAATTGAGGGCATATCTTCTAAATTCAATAGCAAGGTATTTTGTAGGAGATTATCTGACTGAGATGCACTAAGGGAAATTATATATGAATGTGGCTGACATATATGGATAAAGAATTGAGAATTCACCTATAAGAAGTTACGAAACTATATTGGTCGCATATATTGTCTCATAGTGGTAATTTATACCTAACATACAAAATTAATACTATCCGTATCGGACATTAAAAACTATAACGTATAATTTTACAATGCAGAAATTCATTAGGATCGAAGATTGTTGCGCATTGTAGAATCAGTAAAATTTTGTCAATATTTTTAATAATTTGGCAGGTGATTTAATCCAATGAGAAGAAGTAATACATATGGTTATAGTTATTGTTATTGGTTAATTATGTCGATTCAGGACATCAGGTTAATAGGGGATCGCTTTAGATAATTGATTAAAAATGATGAAGATAACTATATATAAATGATCATTTATTGAGGGCTAAAGTATTATATTAGATTTTTATTTTTATGCTACCATACTCGAATTTAAGAAAGAACCTTCACCACGGTGAAATATTTAATAGTTCTGATTGTGAAACCGATTTTGTGAATTGTGGAGTAATTTGGAGATGATAAAATGTTAAAGAAACTTGGGCTTGATCAAACCAAGGTATATGAGAAATGCCTTGCCTTAGAAGAAATATCTATAATGTTGGTATCATTTGTAAATGGTCGTCCACACCATCTAGCAATTGGTGCTGAACAAGGCGATATTGATAAATGGGATGATTTAGTAATTAAGACCAATTCCGGTCGGTATATCCATGTGCAAGTTAAAAGGCAAATAACTGATTTTTCTTCTGATCCAATTACACGAGATAGGTATGTTCAAGGAAAAAGAAAAGATATACCTAGAGATCTATCTCCTCTTGATGAGACACTCAAAAGTCTAGGAGAAAGAATAAGAAATCAATCTGGTTCAAATGATTTGCAAAAGGAGTTTTGGTTAGAACTACCGGAAAGTTCAACAAAAATTAAAGAAGGACTTGAAATTAGGCATTTGAGAAACCTTTGTGAAGTTCAAATTAAAAATATTACTACTCCAGCCGATCTGATAGCTCTAGCTAGTAAGGATTCAAACGCTCATAATATTTACTTGTGGTTAACAACTTGGTGTGATTTTTTAAATTGGGAGCATATCCTTAGAGCATTTAGAATCCTGAAAATAAAAACATCTGGGTTTGAAACGGATATTCATGCTCGAGTGAAAAGTAACCTTAGCCAAATATTTAAAACAACAGAAATTGAACAAGTTCACAGGTTGATTCTTTCATATTTAGACGAAAATGCAACCTTTGCAGGTGCAATAAAACCTCGCCACTTATTGCATGAATTGAAAGGTTATTTACTTCCTAATATTTTTAGATGGACGCAATTCAAGACAGATGGTTCATCATGGGATATATCAGGGATCCATGATTTAGAAGATAATAATGAGATTGAAAGATCCTCTGTTATTGTCCCTTCATTATGGGCTACAGGCAATCCAAATGCCCGTTTTTTAAAAATTTATGGAGATTGTCCAGAGAGTTGCCTTGTTTCGGAGAGCTTAATGCGTCTATCACTACACCCTCAAGGCTCATTTGATATTCTATGTTCTGATAAATCTGGTTGGAAGAATTCAATTAAAACCAAAACAGGAGGAACTCTTGGCTTAGCAAAAAATGATTTCAATGATTTACGGATATTGGATGGGTTAGAACCCTCTTCGCCAAGTGAGAAAAAAGAGTTTACTACAATTGATGCAAAGGAAAAACTTGCTGAAGAACTACATAATGAAATGCATAAGGCCACCTTAAAACTTGTAAATAGTGCAATGTTGGATAAGATTCGAGAAATGAACAGAGGTGAGCTCAGAACTGAAGTAGAAAGCCGGTGGACAACTTGGAAATATTTACTTGAAAACAATGTAGAAGAACAAAGAAAACTGTTTTCAAAAATACTTCATCCTAAAGCTGAAGGAAAATCAATCTCTGGAGAACTACGAGTTGGCCCCAAAACGGCAGAGCTATTATGTGAGGCGGTTTTCCTTTTATTAATAGTATCTGTATGTTTGAGCGATGAAGATAACAAAAGCTGGGTGGCCGTAACAAATAAGTTAAAAATGACCTCGGTTGGTCTTGTTTATTGGAGTGGCCCTGCAGAAGGAACAAGTAATGTGATTGAAATTGATGATGATAGTGGTATCGGTAAGTTACTTGAAAATGAATCAGGGCAAATAATAATAATTCCCCAGTCAGAACTTACGGATACAGAATTTTTTAAAGATGATATATCTGGTGATACGACAAAACGAGGATTATTGACACATCCCAATTACCCCAAATTATTGATTACGAAAGACAGAAATTTTAAAAAAAAGCTAGCAGATGGTATTATTTCAGAGTTAAGAGAGTATTTCCAAGGTAGCTTAGATAAATACGAAAATATTAGAGAATCTGCAGTCAATGAAGTAGTAAGATGAGGTGGTAGTATGAAATTCGATAGAATAAAATCAAAAATCCGTGATATGATCAATGATCGCTTTGAATTTGAGGATAATGCTATTTTTGAAAGTGAATTACTAAGTCTTGCTGATGAAAATCTCAAGAATAAGGGAATTCTTCGAATTAAACGTTTGGGCATAAAAGTTGATAGCTGGAAAACCCTTGCACTAGTTGAAATAGAAGCCGATGATGAAAATGACATTAAAGTTGAACTAAAAAAAGCCATTAGCTGGCTAGCCGCTGTAAAAGAATTTCTTTTAGGAACTGAGAGTACCGATCTGTATCTTTTTTTAGCATTTAATGGTGAGGTTTGTATAGAAGAATGCCTCCGTATTGAATCTACAGAGCAGTTTTGTCGTAAATATGTTCTATTACCAGGTGAAGAAATTTCTGAATTTGTGAACCGCACTTTTCTTCAAAAACTCATCAATAGCGGAGCCACTATTGATGGTGAAGATCCATTGGAAAGAGCATTTTCTGAAACTGCTGCAAAATACAAATGGTTAACTCCTGAAATCCAAAAAACATGGAAGAAAGCATTTTCTGATCTTTCAGGGAGTGAACTTGTTGATGCACTTCTCAAAGAGGAGGAGTTAGTATGAAACACATAGAAAAAATTATAATAAACAATGCACGTAGATTAGGTGAAAATGTTGAATTTGATTTCGGTACAGGAGCTACAATCATTCTCGCTCCAAATGGAACGGGCAAAACTACTGTTTTTGAAGCCCTTGAGTTGGCTTTAACTGGCAGGATTAAACGAATTGAAAATTTCTCGGATGCTATTATCAGAAATGGATTATCAGAAATGAATGTCCGACTAGAATTTTCAAAAGGTAAATATTGTAAAGTTAACTATAGTAGAGGTGGGGTATGCATAAAAGAAGGCAATTATGGAGAATTATTTGAAACTGAAAATAATGTATCCTTGCCTTATCTATTTAGGCTAACTCATTTTCTTGAACAACGTTGCAAAGAGTGGTTGGTTGAACAAGATGATAAAGTTGCAGGTAGTCTTCTCACTCAACTACCGATTGGAAAAGATTTACAAAATATTATGTCGAAAAAGACTAGTTTTTTAAGAGCACTTGGAGGAACTGAAACCAATTCAGAAAATGCTTTAAATGAGTCAAAAAAAATTCTTTTTGAATTTGAAAAGTTAATAGCCAAAAGAGATGGACTTGCTACCGTTTCCACGCTCACTCCATTAGAAGAAATCGTAGAAAAACTTCGACTTGCTAGTAAATTAACTGATTATGAAGATTATAATGATGAGCATAATGTAACACCTATTAATACCTATTTTGAAAAAATTAGAGTTTCAATTAAACAAAAGAACAACATTAAAAAAGACTTAGTTATAAGGCTAAATACTCTAAAAGAGCGAGTGCCACTTTATATTTCAAATTTAGAGTTATTGAATTATAAATACAGAGTTATTACTGAATGTTCGGATAAAATAGCTAAGTTAACGCCAATTGTAGAACAGATAAAAAAAGATATCCAAGGTGTAAAGGATAGTTTATCTAGTATTAAAGATGAAATAAAGAAACTAAACTCAGTCAAATCTATGTTCGAAGAAGTTGAACATAAAAAAGTATCTCTTATTATAAAAGAAACAGAGCTAAAGCAGAATGAAAAAGTGCTAGATGAATTAAAGAAATCTTATGGGGCGACGATTGAATACCTTAAAAAAAATGAACGACTTCGAGATCAACATAAGCTTACAGAGGATGCAATTCAAAAGGAAAAAGAACTTCTAACTCAAACAGAATTGAAGAGAGACTTTCAAGGGAAATGGCAAAATCTTTCAACTATTAACCAAGAAATTCTTGAAAAAAGAATACCTGAATTTGAAAAGAAAAAAGATGAATATTTAAAATTAATATTTGGCTTTGATAATGAAGTTTCTAAAGCAGAAGAAGTATATTTGACGAAAAAGAATATACTTGAGTCTCTAAATAAGGCCACTGGCGCTATACAAGATGCTGTTAGTAATATTAGAAAGCACTTAACTGAGAATCAAGAATACTGCCCTGTTTGTCAAGCCAATTATGAACCGAATGAATTAATTACGCGAATAGAAGTATCGCTTAATAAATTAAATCCCGCTACACCACTAGCTATTATTGAAGAGAAAAACTCCTTAGCGGCTCTTGAAGCTGCTAAAGAAAAAAGAAAAAGCGAAAATCAAAAGCTACTTGATATTGATTCTGAATTAAATGTAGAGCATATCAAATTAGAAGCAAATCAAAAGAAAATTTCGGAAAGTTTCCTCCCACAATTTCCTGGCTTAAAAACCCCTGAGGAAGCTAATACATATATTGAGGAACAGATTGCTCAAATTACATCTCAGATTAGTGAGTTAGAGGCTAGTAAAAGTGAGCTTGAGCCAGAAGTGGCTATTCAAGAAATAGACAATGCCAATCTGAAGAAAAGTGAAGACGAAAGATCTATAAATGAATTAAATATTAAAAATAGAAATTTGCAAAATGAGATTAAAATCGAAATAGCAGATATTAACAATATTAATGAATCTTTGAGTGGGAAAGAAAAAAAAGAAATTTCTGAAATGATTTCTCAAAAGTTAATCCAAGAGGAAGAAAAGATAGATTTCATTCAGAAGGCGGATGCAGAATTATCTAAAAATGAATTGGAACTCAAAGAATGTCAGGAATCCTTATTAAGCGAGAATGAAGCCATTTCCAAAATAAAAGGTAGTCAAGAGGGTATCAGTACTGAATGGAAACAAGCTGGACTTGAAGCGCAACCAAATAAAGAGATATTAGATGCAAAACACGAAATAGTTTTAAAAGCGATTGATGAATTAGAAAAAGTAGATACAAGTTTAAATGTAATCGAACAAGATTTAGCTAGCTGGCGAACGGCTGAAAAGTTTCAGGATGCTGAAAATGAGATAAAAAAACAAATAGGTGATTCTAGTGAAAAAGCCTATTTGGATTTTCTTAGAATCTCTGTAGACAAAAAAAATAGTACACTACTTAAGATTCAAGAAAAAAGTAGGGCTATGGATTTGTTTTTCTCAAAAGTTACATTAGAATCTGAACGGATTAATGAACAATTAAACTCCATTAATGAGCCTTGGAAAAGATTGTTAAAGAGGATTGTTATTAATCCATTGATATCTACTGCTCCTTTATTGAGCAATTCTACTTTAAGGAATAAGCCAATAGCTAAAACTTCTGCAACTATTCATAAACAAAATACTGATATTGCAAATATAGCAAGTGAAGCTCAACTTACTGACCTACAATTAACTCTTATGCTATCAATGGCTAATAAATATCAATGGACCCAATGGAAAGCTCTACTTTTAGATGATCCTACTCAACATCATGATCTTGTTCATGCATCGTCAGTATTTGACGTGTTAAGAGATTACATTATAGACTTGGATTATCAAGTAATGATGAGTACTCATGATTCCATACAAGCTAAATTTTTTCAGAGAAAACTAGAAAACGAAGGAGTTCCATCTAAGATATACCAATTAATTGCTCGAAAAAATGGTGTGAGTGCAGAACGTATGGTTTAAAAAATTACAACCATTGTTGAAAATTAGATAGTTTTCTCTGTTGCTAGTATCATGGCTTCCAATATTAAATTACTATATATGAATTAAATGAGAATTTCTACACGTGTTATATAGCATGAACTCACGGGAGGGATATTGATGCGCATACTACATACCGCTGATTGGCATCTTGGTAAAACTCTAGAAGGCAGGGATCGACTTCCTGAACAGGTGCAATTTATTGAGGAAATCTGTGAAATTTGCAAACAGGAAAAAGTGGATTTAGTATTGATTGCTGGAGATGTATTCCAATCATCCAATCCTAGTGCGGCTGCGGAAGAATTGTTTTATGATGCTATAGATCGGTTGTCAAATCATGGTACACGGGGAGTAGTTGTAATTGCCGGAAACCACGATAATCCTGAGCGTTTATGCGCCCCTTCACCCTTGGCAGAGCGCTTGGGAATTACATTAATTGGACTTCCTAAAGATGAAATTAGGATATCCTCACGGGGAAATGGTAAGCGGGTGCAACGAATTGCATGTGGTCAATCGTGGTTAGAATTGGTTATTCCAGGATGTGAAGATTCAGCAATTATTGCGGCATTACCGTACCCATCAGAGGGGAGATTGAAACAACTTATTACGCAGAATTTACTCGAAGTTGATATGCAGAAAGGCTACAATCAGTGTATAGCTGATACGATGGCTAGACTAAGTGCTAATTATCGGCGTGATACAGTAAATCTAGCCATGAGCCATATCTTCGTTAAGGGAGGAATTGAATCAGGTGCCGACTCAGAAAATAAAATCCAACAGGTAGGCGGAGCATATGCAGTCGACCCTTTAGTGTTTCCTTCTGGAGCGCAATATGTTGCTCTTGGGCATTTACACCGGCCACAGAAAATAGATGGTTGTATTGCACCTGGTCGTTATGCTGGTTCACCGCTTGCTTATAGTTTCTCTGAAGTAGGGTACAGGAAATCAGTAACATTAGTAGAGGCTTTACCTGGGCAGGAAGCCCAAGTGCGTGAAATTTACCTATCTTCAGGTAGGCCATTAGTAAAATGGTCGGCTAAGGAAGGTATCGCTCAGGTGTGCCATTGGGTCGAAAGTGGCCTAGATAGAGATGCATGGATTGACGTTGAAGTTCATATTACTAAGCCGCTAACAATGGATGAAATCCAGAAATTACGTAGTCTATATACTCGATTTATTCATATTAGACCAGTCATTAGTCAAAATGGGAAAGAAAGTGTATTGACTATAGAAGAGATAAGGAATCTACCAATTGATAAAATGTTCATTCGTTTTTTCGAACGGTATAATAGTGGACTAAAGCCAGATGATGCCCTTGTTAAGTTATTCTTAGACTTGACCCAAAGTGCTGACAAAGAGGAATCAGTCAAAGATTTGGAGGGTGAAATTGCGTGAAGCCACTTTGTTTAAAAGTTTCTGGATTACATAGCTTTCGTGACGAACAGGAAATTCGTTTTGATACATTATCAGATCTTGGTGTATTTGGTATTTTTGGACCAACAGGTAGCGGTAAATCTTCAATATTAGACGCTATGACCTTGGCACTGTATGGTACAGTTGTGCGAGCTAAAAATAATAAGCAGGGAATTATTAATCATGCGGAAAAAACACTAGCAGTTTCTTTTAAATTTGCTTTAGGAACTGCACCTAACCGTAAAATTTACCGAGTAGAGCGTAGTTATAAAACAAAGGATCATCTTTCGGTCGCTAATGTACAGAGTCGTTTGATTGAAACGATAGATGATACGGACGTTGTCGTTGCAGAGAAAGATGGAGAAGTGACGGCTCACATTACTCAATTATTAGGGTTAACTCCTGACGACTTTACGCGTGCTGTTGTATTACCCCAAGGACGTTTTGCCGAATTTTTAACACTGAATAGCAAGGATCGGCGGCAAATGTTAGAACGGTTATTTTCACTGGAACAGTATGGTAAGGGGCTAGAGGAAAAATTAAAGACTAGATTGAATGAAGCATCAAGTAGCCGCGATCAACTTGAAGGTGAACAAAAAGGACTGGGTGATGCATCAAGTGTAGTGCTACAAAAATCTGAAGAAACTTTGGTACAAGTTAAAGCTGCAGAGTTAATAGCTGATCAACAATTGCAGTCGATAAAAGAGAGCTATGAACAAGCGAAAAAGATTTATAATTTACAACTTGAATTGAATAATAAAGAGCAGGAATTTGAAAGACATAAGGAGCAACAGTCCGAAATTGAAAAGATAGTTAACGAGATTTGTTTAGCAGAAAAAGCTATGATTATTCTTCCAGTTATTGAAGAACGAAATAAGTTAGCAATGGAGGAGGCTACAGGGCAAGTAACTTGCAGAAGAGCTTGCCAGGAGACATTGCGGCTAAAAAAAATGGCAGAAGGTCTGCAGGTACAGTATGATTTGGCGCACAAGGAACGAGTTGAAAATGAACCTAAACTAATTGTACGCATGACTCAACTTGAATCAGCCAGAAAAATGGAAGATGAAGTGAGTGTGTTGCAAGGAATCATTGATCAGGTTCGTCAAGAATATATGGAGCAAATTCAGCAACAACAGCAAATTGTCATTAGCATTAGAGATGATAGTAATATTCTGGCGCAACTCACTGAAACGATTCGTAAAGATCAAATTGAATTAAATCAAAATACTGTTGAAACTGAGCATCGTGCTCAGATACAAGATGGGATGCAGAAAGCTAATGCTGTCGAACGTGAAATGCAAATTCTACTCAAAGAAAAGAAGAGTGTGAAGGATCGACAAAATGAACTCGCTAAGATAAGGGCAGATCAAGTCAATGCGGAACAAATTCTACTAAAAAATGAGCAAGAAGTTTTATTGGTGGAACATGGTGAGGATGAGGCGTTGAAACAGAGTTTAGTTAATGAGGAGACGTTGGCGCAAGTAGACGTAAGATTGGCTGGCATGAAGATCCAGGTTAATCAATTAAGAGAGCTTGAATCAAAAATAGATTCTGAGAGTAAGCTTATAACGACTTTACAAACAAGTTTACATACATCTAAGCAAATGCAAGTTGAAGCTGTGAAAATATATCAAGATAATAAAGAAAAGTTGGAATTTCTAAATAAGAAACTAACGGAATTTATATTAAGTGATAAGAAAGTATTAGCAGCAAAGTTGGCAGCAGAACTAGAAGAAGGACAGACTTGCCCCGTATGCGGTGCGCTAGATCATCCTTGTGTAGCAGTTGCTTTTGACGAGGTTGAAGATAGCTCTAGCCATAAGGATGATTTGAAAAAAGAAATTGAAGAGACTAAGCTCAGAGCTGACACCGCTGAAGCCGAATTACGTAAGATTGCGGATAGGATTATCTCAGAACAGACGAGGTTAGAATCAGTATTAGCAAACAGCAATGTATTGAGTGACAGTATTGAGGCAATTAGGAGTGTATTAGCAGATGAATTAGGGGAAGATGCATCAGGCAGACCATTTACTAACTTTTTTCTAAATTTGATTATAACTCAAGAAAGCTATATACGGGGTCAAAAGGATAATTTAAAAACATGGCGTGAGGCTCGAAAAAAAGCTGAAGATATACTGAAAAAATTGCGCCAACAGGCTGCTGATGCTAAATCTAAGGTTATTGGGGAACAGCAAAAGGGTGATTCGAAAGAACAGGAGTTAGCAAGGGCAAATATTGAACTAGCTGAAACTGAAAAACGGCTTAGCGTTGATATTGATTTGCTTGCTAATGTTTTACAAAAATTAGGTATAACTATTCAGGATATAGGTATTACTGGTGTACAATGTATTCGCAAATTAGCAACTGAAGTTACCGAAAAAGACCAGTACGCCGAGCAGTTGCGAATTAAATTAGATCGATTGCGGCAGGAAGCTAGTTCGTCTCAGGTGAAAGTTGATAATTTACAGAAGATTGAACAGCAACTAAGGGTAGAATTATCAGGGTTACAATCTCGTATTGAATCTGAAGAACGAATTGTAAAGGATAAGTGGTCACAATTAAATGAGATTACTGAGGGTATTCCAGTAAAGGGCCTATTGTCACAAGTTGAAGATAATTTATTTCAGATTAAGCAGACAGAAAAAGACACCAAGAATACTTATGATGAAAATAATATAGCCTGTGTGAAGGCTGAACAAGAGCAAGCTAAGGCTGAAGCACAGTTATCAAATCTGGTAGAAAGGCTTCAACAAGTTAATGAAAAACTGATCGATCAATTGAAAGAAAAAGGATTTAGTTCGGCGGATGAAGTTGGCGAAGCAGCCATAGAACCTACCGAGCTACAGGTAAAAAGGAATAAAATAAATACTTATCGAGATTATGAAAAACGATTGTCAGCTCAGTGTGATCAAATTGTTAGTAATCTTGGTGGCAAAAGAATTTTACCTCAAGAGTGGATAGATATTCAGCAGGAATTAGCCCAGGCTATTGATGAAACAAATAAAATAATCGAAAGACGTATAGTGGCTGATAAGGAGTACCGTGATTTGCAAGCAAAACACCAGCGGTGGGCGAAACTGGAAATCCAACTAGCAGACGTTCGGGTCGAACTTGGACATTTACAGATGTTGAAAAATCTGCTAAAGGGCAACATGTTTGTGGAATTCTTGGCCCAGGAACAAATGGAGCTTGTTTTGCAGTATGCTTCGGAAAGGCTAAAGCAACTTACGCGTAATCGTTACGCTTTGGAAATAGATTCGGACGGCGGATTTATGATCAGAGATGATGCTAATGGCGGAGTCAGGCGTCCAGTAGCAACTTTGTCCGGTGGAGAGACGTTCCAAACATCGTTAGCATTAGCCTTAGCTTTATCGACGCAGATTCAATTAAGGGGTAAACATCCATTAGAATTTTTCTTCCTTGATGAGGGATTTGGCTCATTGGACCAAAGTTCACTAGATATGGTGATATCGACATTAGAAACACTGCATTTAGAGCGAATGACGATTGGCATCATTAGTCATGTTGCTGAGCTTCAGCAACGCATGCCACGTCGGTTGATAGTCGAACCGGCCGAATCCGCAGGGAAGGGGAGTCAGGTGTGGATTGAAATTGCTTAAGTCATTATGATCTAATAGCGAAAAGCTGGGTTCTGATTCGAAAAATTTAAGAAGTCAAAGACAACCTATCTTCATAAGAATATTCAGCTGAGATACCCATAATTTTATTAAAAAACTCAACCTCAGAGGGGCAGATTGAATTTCTTCAACCTGCCCCTTAAATAATCATATGCGATACCTTAGTGAGCGAACTTTTGCAGTTGGCTGAGAAAGCTTTATTTGTGAAAAAAATCTTTAATAAGAATTTCGAAGGGTTATGAGCATTAGCTCATGATCCGAACGAATCTGTCCGGCTAAGTTTTGATTGTTTCTTATATGTTAAATTAGCGTTGGTCTTTAAATGAAAATTTTATTGAGATACTGGAATAATTGAGGAACTACTAAAAAACCTACTCTGTGCATAAGGCTGGTGAGAAAGTAGGTCCTACGCCTATGGCTGTGATTACTGATGAGCGACTAGCCTCCCCATCAAGTATTACTGCACTACATAAACTTGCTCAAGTATGTAGTCTTCTGTCTATAATGTTGAGTGTAAATGAATCACCATCTGATTTGGTTAGTCTTTTTAAGGAAGCGGGCAGTTAAGTCCCGGGTTTACACAGGAAAAGAGTTAGTCACAATGGCCTATGAGCTAATGGAACTGGGGAAAAAGACCCGGCAAAGAAAATGTAATGATGGCATTGCCAAAGGGTATCGAGGGAAATTCGCTTATTACAGCTGCCAATGTGTTGAGCCAAGTTGGCAGAAGAAATTTATATTAAAGCTATTGATGATATAATAGATGAAGATCTGAAAGAATTTATCTAGGAATCGCTGAACAAGGTACGTGAAAAAAGTGAGTTAATTTCACCAGCGGCGGCCATACGGACGGGCAAGTGAATCTATATATTACAAGAAGGCAGTATTAACGACATTATTGAGATTCAATCTCCTGCACATGAGCAGACTTACTGTTAGATATAGATAAACCGTTTTTTAATAGCGTGGTCGATTTCGGGGTTCTGGTGCGAAAACTTGAAAAGGTCAGAGATCCCTCTGCTTGTACTAAAATGTTAAGCTGAAATTCCCATAATCTTATTTATAAAGTCAACCTCAGCGAGGGCAGACTGAATTTCTTCAATCTGCCCTTTCCTGATCATATGCATAACCTCAATTCCACAAATTGTTTTCTCAGCAGTTTCAAAACTATCAAATCCAAGCATTGGTTTAACCTTTCGTTTAATAAAACGATGATCCTGTTCAATAATATTGTTTAGATATTTTACTTTTCTAAGCGTTGTTTTGACAGAGAGGATTCCGCTATAAATCATTTCGTGAATAGCAACCTCGGTCGCAGCATACTTGTCAGTTGTTATTACCCTTGGTTGCTGATTATATGTGGCTTTTAAAGCTTTTTTAAAGAACTTCTTAGCGGCATCTTTGTCGCGGTGCTCAGATATAAAAAAGTCTATTGTCTTTCCTTTAGAATCTACTGCACGATATAAATATGTATTTTTGCCTTTGATTTTCAGATAGGTTTCATCCATCCGCCAAGAATCATTCGTAGGTTTAATATGTTTTCTGAGCTTCTCGCTAATAATGGGGGTTCTGGTGCGAAAACTTGAAAAAGTCAGAGATCCCTCTGCTTGTACTAGAATGTTAAGCTGAAATTCCCATAATCTTATTTATAAACTCAACCTCAGCGAGGGCAGACTGAATTTCTTCAATCTGCCCTTTCCTGATCATATGCATAACCTCAATTCCACAAATTGTTTTCTCAGCAGTTTCAAAACTATCGAATCCAAGCATTGGTTTGATCTTTCGCTTAATAAATCGATGATCTTGCTCAATAATATTATTAAGATATTTTACTTTCCTAAGTATTGTTTTGACAGAAATGATGCCACTATAAATCATTTCATAAATAGCAATTTCAGTTGCAGCGTACTTATCAGTTGTTATTACTCTTGGTTGCTGATTATGTCTAGCTTTTAAAGCCTTTTTAAAGAAATTTTTCGCGGCATCTTTATCACGATGGTCAGATACAAAAAAGTCGATAGTCTTTCTTTGAGAATCTACTGCTCGATATAAATAGGCATTTTTACCCTTGATTTTCAGATAGGTTTCATCCATTCGCCACGAGTCATTAGTTGGTTGAAGATGCTTTCTGATCTTCTCGCTAATAATTGGAGAATATTGATGGACCCATCTCATAATTGTTGTGTGAGTTAGGTTCAATCCTCGCTCTTGCATCATTTCAACAAGCATTCTGTAGCTTAGTGGATATTTGAGGTACCAACGAATACACAACATTATAATTTCAGATTCGAAATGCTTCCCTTTAAATAAATGCTGTGACATTCTTTTTACCTCAACTTTTAAGTTTAGGGTAACGACTATATCACGGCTTTATTTTTTGCACCAGAACCATTTATTTTACTCAAATTTTATGTTTGAAATGTCGAAATATGCAACAATTCGACAACAATGTATACGAATCATTGACTTTTAAAATCTATTTTGCTATGATATGCACAAGTTAAATATAGACTTGTGAAGGGGGTAGAAAAAAAGATAATTGAAGTGGAAAATAATATAGGTGAAAAAAGTATATTCCTCGAGTGAGGTCTATTTTTTTTGTGCTTTTTTAGAAGAAATGAAAAATGTGAGGTATCGTTATGCCCAAATGGTTCTTTGACAATTAAATATCAACGGACAGATAGACCATTGAAATATTACGTGTGGGAAATATGAAAATGAGCTGTAGTAGTGAAACGTGACGAATTGGTATAGCCGAATAAATAATTAATAGAGACTCCAGGAAAAACAATATTTAGGGCGGTTATCAATATAAATTTTGGGGAGGCGATAAAATGGAAAAAACAGCTGAAAAATTGATTAAACATGTATTTTCTTTATCCCAAACCATTGGTAATCGCAATGTGGAGCAGAAAGAAGCATTGGATAGAACTGCCAACTATATTGATGAAGAATTTCAAGACTATGGGTACCAAGTTGATCGGCAATGCTATAGCGTTTCAGGCGAAGCATATTATGAGCCATTCTGCATGGACAAGGGTAATAGGGATACTCCATCAGTTAAAGCTTGTAATATCATTGCAACAAAAATCGGAAAAGAATATCCAAACGAAATAATGATCATCGGTGCTCATTATGATACTTGTGAAAATCCTGGGGCTGATGATAACGCTAGTGGTATTGCTGGGATGTTAGAAATAGCTCGGTTGTTATCAGGAATAACTACTAAGAGAACAATAAAATTCATTGCCTTTGCCAATGAGGAGCCACCATTCTTTCATACTGATATGATGGGGAGCTTAGTTTATTCGAAAGATGCCAGACAGTGAAATGAAGATATAAAGTTAGCCATAATCTTGGAAATGATAGGCTACTACTCCAACGAACCAAATTCGCAAGAGATACCCTTGCCACTACAAGAATGTTCTTTCCCTACCACAGGAAACTTTATTATGGGTGTTGCGAACCAGGTAGCTACTGTGATGATAGATGAACTGGAAGAAAAATTTAGTGAGACGTCAACAGTTCCAATGAAGACAATGATTGTCGATAACTTAGCATTCGTAGTCGAGGAGGTTAGTTTTTCAGATCACTGGTCCTTTTGGCAACAAGGCTATCCAGGCTTGATGATTACAGATACTGCCTTTTTGCGTAATTCTCATTATCATAGACCTACAGATATTTGGGATACACTTAATTATCAGCAAATGGCTGAGGTTGTTAAGGGCTTGGCGGAGTACTTGAAAGCAAAATAAGGAGGAGGTTGAAGTTCCTTTCATATTTGTTTAGTAAGAATATAAACGTGTAAATTTACTGTTTGACGGAAGAAATGTTTCAGAAACTGATATTTTGTCAATAATTATGATGATGTGGCAGGGAAGTAAAGGCAATAAGAAGAAATTAGAAACCAGATTATAGATAGAGTTTATTGGGCGACGTTCAAACAATAAGGGGGGCATATGGCTAGTATTGTGGATAAAAAAGTTGTTCTAAGTGAGACAGATATGATGACATTAAATGCGTTTATTGGGTTTGGTGATTTCGCTAGAACCGACGTGTTGGTATTTGGAATTGAAGAAGGTTTAGGGGGGCATGCAGCGGATGATATTCTTAAGAAACAGTTGGGGGAGATAAAGTTACGGATTGATTACTTTGGAAAAGATGCAAGCCTTTATTTTGATGGACAAAATAAACATAATGGATACTGGGCTAGCGGACTGGATTCAGATATGCTTAGGGAAGAATGTTATCGCGATTTAAATATTACCCACTCTGAACCACGAGCAACACCATATGTTTATTTCACGCAGAAAATTTTATTATCATTAGCTGAAGATTGTGACCAAGAAGCAATGAGGTGGTTTAGTAAAGATCCGAATAATCGAAAAAGAAAAGATGAGTATGCAAATAAGGGAAAAAGTGTTGCCTACACTGACTGGAGACCGCTACCAAGGCAGAAGGAAGGAATCTGGTTTTTTCCTGGAAGTGAGGAGGATTATATAAATTCGTTTGATTTTAAACCTTCTATTGATTACTATGAAAAATTGCGTGATGAAAGGTTAAAGATTTATAAGAGTGTACTTAATAGTTATCCCTTCTCTATAATCATAGGTTTAAAAAAAGACATTATGAAAAAGGTATTTGAGCATATTTTTAAAGATAAGCAGCCTATCTTTTTTAAGAGCAAATTGCCATCAAATATGACAATCTATTGGGCAAAAGTAGAGTCTTGTGGTGGTCAAAGTCTTATCGTTTGTATGGATCATTTATCTTCTTTTGGAATGAGTGATCCGAAGGTGGGGAGTGTCGTACTTAAGATTCGACAATTATTAAGAGGCCAGAATGAGGACTATGATATTATGGGAAATCAGCAGGTTATTCCTTCTCTAAAAGTTAAAGAAGATCAGGCGAAATTGAATAATAATGAGCATAAGGTCAAAGAAAAGACATTAGGAAGCTCTCGACGCAAAGATGTGGCTGATTTTATCGTGAGCATGCTCAAAGACGACAAAGAAATGGATTTAGAAGAGCGTAAAGGTGAAAGATTAATTAATTTCATTCCGAAGAAGCTAGAATTTGTTCCCCGTATGGCCAAAGGGTGGACCAAGTCAAATAGAATTGTTCTGTTCGAATTTCAGAATTCTAAAGATAACAATTGTGAAGTAAAATTATGTTTATATTATGGACCAGGAAGTCAAACTATAAGAGAAAAAATATACAATATGGCGAATGGTAATGACTTATTTAACATTACGCAAAAGTCTAGTGCAGAATGGATATGTATATTTAAGAAAACGATTGTTGAGAAATCTAAATATCAGGAACTAGACAGTTCAGAAATAAATGAATTAATTAGAAAAGAATATATTAAGTTTAAAAATGAAAAATTGGGTATGATCATTCAAGAATTTGAAAAAATAGACTGGGATAATTAAAAATGATAAATGCTAGCTGTTTTTATAAGTCGATGGTAAATAAAGTGGTTTCTGAATAAGTCTTTGAAAATAAAATATAACATCGCGATAGCTCGGCCTTTCGTTAGACAAAAAGCTTCTGGTTAAACCGGAGCTTTTTTAATTTTGTTTAAAATTAAAATTAATTAAGGAATTTGTGTGAAAAGATATTTACACCTGGAATAGGATTGTTTTTTATATGGACATTAATTGTCTATCTATTTTAGTTATTATAAAGATATAACAACGTCCTTTGATAACGGAATACTTATAAAGCAACAAGAAAAGTATTGTGAAGGAGGGCTTCTTATGGCAAAAAATCAAGACCTATTATATGTAGTCAATGGTAAACGGTATTTTGTCCAAGATCTGAGCGGAGGCGGTTCAGAATTTGTGTATTTGGCTGTAATAGGTGTCCTATTTTGGCTATATTCTCAGATGACGCTGACTTTTCATATGCCTAATGATACTGACTTTACATCCGAACTATATCGGGATACTGCCAAAGAGGTTGCTGTTCAGCATGTCCTATTCCAAGATCGGTTAGCTTGGATTCAGAAAAATTTTGTGACAGAAAGCCACACACCAAAATCATTCAATATTGATGAAGGTTTCGGAACTAAAAATAAATCCTCAGTAGAAATGACTAAATATTTAAGGCAGGGGCAGTATCAAGTATATGTTAGTTCTATTGTTACTCTGGCAACTACCTCCAATGATAAATCCGTAACTCAGTCGGTGCTGGACATAAATAATGAATATATAGTGACAATTAAAGCATCACCTCATCGTCATTGGTATGGTACTGTAGAGTTTAAACTGGACGGTGGAAAATGTACACTTAGTAAAGAGCTCACGACCACCAAAAGAAATCGAGCTTACCCTTAGTAAATGGAGGGTACCGCCTTCTAGGAGTCCATCATGGTAGCAAAGGAGGTGGTTTTGTGAAAAAAGTATGTGACTCTACACAAGTTAAATGTGCTATAGCAATGAAGTATCTAAATGAAACATTATATGATATAAGCAAATTTTTGCCTAGGTATTGCAACAGTTACTGTCAACAATATCAAAAGTTGCCTCTGCCCGACGGTAATTCTTTAAAGGATTTAGAACGTAGCCTAATACCGGAGGATATTAAATACTGGGTTAGATATTTTTGTGAATACGACATTAAAAAAGAGGGAAAGCCACTTAACGATTGGAGCTATGGGGCAAGTACTAAGCTATTTATCACAGCAATAAAATATAGAGCCGAACAACTATCCAATTTCATTATAAGACCAAACTCTGTTTTAAAAAGCAGCAGTGATAATATACAACGGGTGGTTCCGTGCAGGATAGCAGAAAAACTTTTAGCACGAACGTTTAACTACTATAAGCAAATGGCCAATGAGCTACCGTTAGACAGACAGCGTGATGATTATGAGCGATTATTACTAATTATGATTGATATTTTAAGTATAGCCAGACGCAATGGAATTTTAGCAGTAAGGGAAAGCTCACTTAACTATATTATCTATGAGGATTTTGATGTGTTTTGGCTGCTGGGTATGTACGTTATGCGGTTGGCTAACGGGTATGAAATACAAGAAAAAAGCATGAGAATTATTTATCGAGAATTGGTGCGTGGTTTACCTAATGATCAGAAGATGGCAGTTTCTTTGGTCCGTGATTTTAGCGTATGTCTTAAAACGGGACAGGCTGAGTTAGCATTCATAGAAAGAGCAGTAAAAAAATTGCCACTACAAAGAAAGGTTGGAATCATCGAGTTTGCTCAGAGAGTGATACCATCTTATCAACATGGATAATCTCGTATAGGCATACAAGATTTCTGAAAAAACGTCTCCAACAGCAACGAAATATTAAACAGTGAAGCAGTTTATGCTATGTATTAAGAAAAATAGATTAGTCAGAAGTATATATGTCAGAGTTTGTAAAGGACATTTTATGTTAATTTTATGAAAAAGGTTTAAAGGAGATGGTATGCATGAATAATAGCGAGTTTGAAAAATGGGTGGATTACATTGTTGAAAAGACTGCTATGCCAAAAGCTTTTTTTGAAAACGGCATTAATGATTGGAAAGCTAGAATTTTGCTAGGGCGGGCATTGTCGCGTAAGAACATTAATAAGTTAGATCCCGCTATGGATTTATATTATTCTATAGTAGATATAGAGGTAACTGAACCTGAAGATATTGAAAACAAGGCATGGGCGTTGTGGGAGTTAGGGCTGTGTATTTGGCATATAGAAGAAGACGCGAATAAAGCGATAAAATATATTGATATGAGTATTCAAGTGGCAGAATACATACCGGATAAATTCCCTTTTGTTGAACGAGGTGAATTGTGGTATGATCGCTGGTGGTTGTTGAATCATATAGATCAGGCAGATAAAGCAATGCTTGAGGTCAATCAAAAAATTTCAGAAAGGGATGTTAGGTTTAAAAATAATAGTTACTTATATTACTCATACAGATTTAAAGCGGATTTATCTTATAAAATCGGGGATATTGATCAAGCATTAGCTTTTTTGTATCAAGCCTTGGCATATTTTCCAGAGGGTGATAATACCATCGCTAATTTGCAACAGTTGTGGGAAAATCGTAATAATGATAAAGAAAAAACTTATAAAGAAATGGATGAATTAATACAACACCCTCATGTATGCTGGGAGATTTGAAATAAATGTACAGGAGGAAGCCATCTTGACACAACAATCATTAAAAGGAAAGAGTATTGCCATCAGCAGTTCAATGAAGATAAGTCCGCCTAATCCAGAGGGGCTGTCAATAGTCGCTATTGAATCTCAAGGAAGTAAAGTAGTCGCGAAAATGGGCTTTGACAAAGCGCTACTCACGTTGTTTCAGTTAAAGGCGAGGGATTATAATTCTTGAGAAATGGCAGGAACGCTTGGTGGATGATAACTTGCTTAGAGATATAAGGCGAGGCAGCTTATTGCAATGATAAAGGAGGCTGAGGTAATGACGGGATTTGTACTTTGCGCTGGTGGAGAAGATGACGGTTTATGATGGTGGTAGGGTGGTTGTGAGTTTACTGGATAGTACAACGATTGAATGTGAGATTTAGGGAATCTGCCAGTTAAGGTGTTTTGATAGCACTCTGACTGGTATTTTTTTGTTTGTGCTGTAGATAATTTAAAAGGACATTTATTGTCTATGTAATAATGCTATTATATGAAATATAAGTGGGGTGTTAATTGATTGTATATGAATTTAGGAAGATATTGTATTGGAAATAAAGGTTATTATTGGTTTTGGTCGAATAAATTGGCTGTGATTGTATTAGCATGTAGAAGCAACGCAAAAAAATGCTGGTGCTGTGAGGGGAAAACAGAGAGATTATAAGGAATAGTAGTAATATTAGTGGTAAGTCAAAAGTTAAATAGCCAAAATGAAGCAGGAGGAATGATATTATGAGTATATTTACGGATGCTTTAGAAGCAGCTAAAAAGGTTGCAATTCAAGTCAAGCGTATTAAAGATATTGATCCTCAAGACATTGTAAATATTATCCCAATCCTTGAAAATATAGTAGATAAAAAAACTCTTGCCGGATTGCTAGCTGGACAACTATCAGTTAAGGATGATGCAATTAATAGCGGTTTAGCTTTAACTCGGAAAAATACTAACAGTGAAGGGGTAAGTAATATCATTGTGAAGTCAATGCCAGGTCAGCAGTTGCAATTGGATCTGGAAACTACGAAATTAGGAAACGTGCGATTGCACTGTCGTATTCGTGACTTACAGCATAATTGCACTGAATCGGTAATGAAAATCGAATTATTGGAGAAAAAACTACTAGATAAACCAATGTTATCTTGGATATTTTCATTGATAAGTCTCGGCATAATTAACGCAATATTTGGGAATGTTGACTTAGGCGAAGGACTTGAAGTCGATATAAATGGAAATATAATAACGATTGATTTTCGACAACGATTACTGGCCACACATGCTGGTAGTTTTAAGTTAGGCGGATTTTCATTGACTGATGTTGTTGTTATTACTGGGGTAAAAACTTATGATGGGTATGTTGCTTTGCAAACAGGACTGAACAAGAAAGGAAAAGAGATGAATAGCAACTGTGCTACCAGTAGTCTTGCGGAATAAGATTGCAAACATTATGAGTCATGTTTGCTATATAATTTGTGGATCAGGGTTAATCGATTAACTTGTAGATATTATTATAGAAGCATGCGCTTGGAGGTGCTGAGGATCATCGATACGAAAGAAAATGGGCATAGTGGAAGTTTTCGGGTATTATCCATGTTTGAACGGCTTAGCAGAAAAGAGATATTGTGTAAAGAGGAAGAAGCAAAACGATTTCGTGTTGATAAGAAAACCATCCAACGTGATATCGAGGAGCTTAGAACGTATTGGGGAGATTCTGAAAATAATCAAGGATTAGGTGAAATTAAGTATTGTAAGAAAAATAAAGGCTATATGCTGATAGGAAATTCTGAAACCTGGCTGACTAATGAGCAAATTTTAGCGGCGGCAAGAGTTTTATTGGAAAGTCGTGCTTTTTCAAAAAATGAAATGGATGAATTATTGAAGAAACTAGTCCTTCAGTGCCATCCGGCGGAAGCTAAACGAATAAAAGAAATCATCAGCAACGAGCTACATCATTATGTCGCTGTCCAGCATGGGAAACCGCTTTTGCAGTCTATTTGGGAGCTGAGCCAAGCGGTGCGTGAGCAAAAGCTAGTAAAAATTAGTTATCGACGGATCGATCAAGAAGTGGTAGAACGATTAATAAAGCCACAGGGCGTCATGTTTGCTGAATATTATTTTTATCTGATTGGAAATATTCATGATAAAGATTTCAATGACCCCAGTGTATATCGGATAGATAGGATACTTAGTTATCAAATTACTGAAGATAAATTCTCTTTTCCTTATGTCAATCGATTTGAGGAGGGGCAATTTCGCAAGCGGGTTCAGTTTATGCAGACGGGGAAGATGATCAAAATCCAGTTCAAATATTGGGGAGTGTCGGAAGAAGCCATATTGGATCGTTTACCTAATGCCAGAGTGGTTAAAAGGGAAGATAATATTAGGTATATTGAAGCTGAAGTATTTGGGCGGGGTATTAAAATGTGGTTGCTGAGTCAGGCAGAATATCTGGAAGTATTAAGTCCGCCGGAATTCCGGGCGGAGATAGAAGATACCATTGAGCGTATGAATAAAATTTATCGTAAGGCGGAACCACTCCTCGAATCATAAAATTATATGTATTAATCCTGCAGTTATAAGTTTTAGGTGGCAAATAAAAAAGTCACCTCTTTTTATAAGAATTTTTAAGCAGATGGACGTAAAAGGTCTATCTGCTTTTGTTATTATGATATGGAAGACGATTCTATAGGGGGAATGCATTATTTTTTATTTAAAGCAAGGCTGTCGTAAACGATGCTAAACTACCCATAATAATCGGTTGAAAAATACCCACAAAAAACGTACCATCCTCTTAGAAGGGAGAGGAGTATATGGTACAACGTGAGGAGTTTTTCATGATTAGAGATTTAAAAAGCAAAGGGTTCTCAAACATTCAAATTGCACAAACGCTCGGTATCGATCGAAAAACAGTTTCCAAGTGGCTTCACACAGATCAGATCCCCCAATATCAAAAACAAGTTGCTTTGCCGAGCAAACTCGATCCGTTCAAAAGTTACATCCTTTCACGTATAAATGAAGGTTGCATCAATGCGAGCATTATCTTTGACGAAATTACTGCGCTAGGCTATCAAGGGAAAATGACAATTTTGAGAGTATTTATGCAACCTCACCGACAATCCGTCATGTCCAAAGCAAGCATTCGCTATGAAACACCACCAGGAAAACAGGCACAAGTCGATTGGGGTGAGTTTAAATTAACTTGTGCAGATGGATCATTTCGTAAAGTACATGCTTTTGTCATGATACTAGGCTATTCCAGAATGAAGTACGTCGAATTTACAGAAGATGAAAAAATCGATACACTCATTGGTTGCCATGAACGAGCATTCCAATTCTTCGGCGGTGTTGCAGAAACCATTTTGTATGACAACATGCGAACCGTCGTTAAACACAGTCATGAAAAAGGCGAAAATAAATGGAATGACAAGTTTCTGCGCTTTGCTAAACATTACGGCTTCAATCCGCTACGATGTCGTCCTTATCACCCGCAAACAAAAGGAAAGGTTGAAAACGGAGTTAAATACTTGCGAATGAATTTTTGGCCAAGAATTAAGACCGTGACAGGATTAGCTGATTTAAATACGCAAGTAAGACTCTGGCTGGATACAACCTGTAATTTGAGAGTACATAGAACAACTCGAAAAGTACCGCTAAGCGAGCATAAACTAGAAACTTTACGAACCATAAATCAGGAAATATTCCTGCTGACCGATCTTCAATCAAGAAAGGTTGCGAACGATTGCGTGATCAGCTTTGAAAGTAACTACTACTCCGTTCCATTCAGGTATACTGGCCGTCGGGTCGGTATTAGAGATCTACGAAATGGTACAATTGCAATCTATGATGAGTTAGGTCGTTGCATTGCCAATCACCCTAAACTCGTCGGAAAGTATCAGTATCAGAAAAATAAAAAGCACTTTGAGGGAATCTCATCCTGGTCTCAGAAGAACGTTGCCGCCACAGCACCAATTCTGATTCCGGATCAAACACTCAAAGTGCATCAAAGACCCCTAGAGGTCTATGACTCGCTTGCAAACGAGGTGATGGTATGATTCGCGAACAATTAGGTCAAGCCTTTGAAATACTTGGGCTCGCTCATATGGCCGCAGTCTATGATCACCACGCAGAAGAAGCTTCTAGGGACAGTATATCCTATCTAGAATTTCTCGACAAGCTACTTTGGGCTGAAATTGAATTCAAACGTGAGAGGGCTGCGAAAACAAACTTAAAATTAGCTAAGTTGCCTTATGTGAAAGGACTAGATACCTTTGACTTTGAGTTTCAACCAAGTGCTAATCAACGCAAAATCAATGAACTGAAGACACTAAGTTTTGTTGGGCGTTCTGAAAATGTTATGTTTCTCGGCCCGCCAGGTGTTGGTAAAACGCATCTAGCTGTGGGGCTTGCAGTAGAAGGCATCAGAAATGGGTTCACAGCTTATTTTTTAAGTGCTCATGAACTTATTTTGATGATCAAAGAAAATATCGAATCAGGGCGTATTCACAGAAAAATGAAAGCTCTCAGCAAACCTGATATCTTAATCATTGATGAGGTCGGTTATGCTACAATGGAGCCCGATGTTGCCCACTACTTTTTCCAGATTGTTTCAAACCGCTATGAAAAAGGGTCGATCATTCTGACTTCTAACAAATCGTATGGTAGTTGGGGTGATGTATTCGGAGATAACATAGTAGCAACAGCAATTTTGGATCGGTTACTTCACCACTCCACAACAATTAATATCAAGGGTGACAGCTATCGAATCAAGGAGAAAAAGAAGGCTGGATTTTATGATGTTAGCAAATTTGAGTCAAATTCAACCGACTAAATGAGTAATTTTCGACCGATGATTTTGGGGAATTTTGAAACGGTATTGACAAGGCATAGCAAAACCTAATTATCCAGCGATTAGTATAGCGATTTTATTAAGTATAGTGGTTGTGTCTATTTGTTGTTCTTTTGGTGAATGGTTATTAGAAATAGACAACCATGATGTATTGCGTATTCGTCAGGTGATTCGTATGCTCATTTCTTTTACGCTTATTGGCATGGGGGTAGCAGTATTTTTTGCCTGGCAGAATCACCAACTTTGCCAGCAATTTGAAAAACAAGAAAAATTGACGCAAGAACTTCAGATTCGAAGTGACTATGATGTGGTATCTACCCTCAAAAATCGTAATTCTTTTGCAATCTTTGCCCAGCAGATCCAAAAACAGAAGACTCCAGTGTCTGTTTTTGCATGTGATATCGATGGTCTTAAAATTATAAATGACACATTGGGGCATGTGGTTGGTGATAAAATCATTCGTAAAGCCGCCGAAGTCTTGCGTAAAGCATCTCCCGTTAATGCGCAAATCTTTCGTATGGGAGGAGATGAATTTATTGTATTAATCCCAAAGGTTCTAACGGAGGGAGAGTTGGTGAGTCTTCACAACTCCATCAAAAATCATATTGAAAATAATAATTACGAGCATCCTAGCCTACCCCTTAGCATGTCGATTGGTTTTGCTACCACAGTATATGATTTTACTACCCTCAGAGAGGTGATCAAGCAGGCTGATCATAATATGTATCAGAGAAAAGGGCTCGTCGAGAAACGATTTATGAAAATATACGTGAGGTACTTATGGAGTAAGATTATTTCACAGTTATTATACAGTAGATATTTTCTTGAAAATAATGTGCCAAGTAGACAATTAATGTCCATTGGACAATGTTATGCTAGTGGCAGAAATCATAATAATATTGTGCATCAGCCAAGAATTTATCCTTTTTGAAAAATGAAGTTCATTGCGGTATAACATATTAAAAGGAGAGAGGAATAATGATTAATAAGAAAACCTATGTGAAAATAGTGCTCGACCGGTCCGGGTCTATGGCTATTGCCCAAAAAGAAACCATTGGAGCCTTCAATGAACAGGTTCAGGAATTACGCAAAATGACTAAGGATGGGATGGAGACATACGTTTCTTTGATCACTTTTAATTCAGATGTATTATCAGTGCTAGAGAATGTTTCTGTAGATGTAGTCAAAGAGTTGACTGCGAATGATTATAAACCAGATGGCATGACAGCACTATTTGATGCAGTGCATGCTGCTCTTGATGAAGGACTGGCACAGCAGGACTCACAGGATGCAAACACAGCCTTTCTTCTTGTTATTATTACAGATGGGGAAGAAAACCAGTCGCGTAAGGCTAACAAAAAGAACTTAGCAGAACGGCTACAAGCAGTCCAGGCGACAAAGCGTTGGACAGTAACTTATTTGGGTGCTCGTAAGAATCTTCACGTGCTTGCTACTGATCTTAATATTCCCAAGGGCAATGTGATGAGCTTTGACGCTGGCGATGCTTCCGGTTATCAAGGCGGCTTTATGAGCACTAGTGTTGGTTTAGGTTCCTTTATGGCTGCCCGCGCTATAGGGACATCAAGTATAGCTAATTTCTATATTAACGATGAGAATGGACAGAAGGGGAAGAAGAAGTAAGGGAATACATATATTTATGTGTGTCAGTAAAAAACCGATCTTTTTTGTAAGATCGGTTTTTAGAATTAATAGTTGCCATATAAAATAACCATATTTTGTCGTGATTGGTATTTTAAAAGGAATTGTAAAAGAATTTAGCGAAGTATAAAACTGGAATATAGTTAGGAATTTTAAGTTTTGGCTAAACAGTAGAGTTACGGGAGGTATAAATGAAGCAGCTTTAGCTGCTTTTAGTGCTCGATTGCTTATTTTGGTGTACCATTTTTAGCGATAGGTGGAATTGCAGTCAGTTTTGTATAGTTATCTAAAATTTTGAAAGATAAACATAAAAAATAAGATAAATAGAAAGAATTCTGAAAGCGGATTCAGTTCATGCATAGCGGTAATTTGCAGAGCGTAAAGTTCAAGTATTCTGGTATGGATATAGATGCTGTTCTGGATAGATTGCCAACAGCCCTTTATTGACGGAATAAAATGATACATACACGGTAGCTTAGAAAAGGAATTGACATGTGTTTGAGAAGCCAATGGGAGTATGTGAAAAACATATTTAAAAAATAAAAATTCAAGGAGCCTCTTAAAATGAAGGGAATGCGTATATTTTATAACCCATATGAGAAACAGTTCAACTTCCAGTATGCCTCCGATGGTGAAAATTTCAATAATATAGCTAACCAAGCAACTTTGGCGAAATATACGAACAGGGGTATTGCGTTGCTAAATTGCTTACCAGAGATTTTTGATGAGATAAGCAAGGAATACGCTCATGATTCTGATGGAATTAAAGTGGAATTTTGTGGCACATCATCTGATTACGTTAATTTTTGTAACACATTGATTAGTTATACAAAAAAATTAAGTAAAAACGATCTCAAGTATGAGAAATTGCACTATGAGCTTATTAGTTCAACTGAAGCCCTCAAAAAAATCGAAAGTGCATATGAGCGAATCAAGAACGAATTTCCTGCCGAAGGCAGTGCCGCAACGGAGAAAACGAGGGAGATTGCAAGTCTTATCAAAAAATACAACGATGCCACGAAGTCGGAATTAAATCTGGTTATTGTAGGTACGTACAGTTCTGGCAAGTCTACCTTCATTAATGCTCTGATCGGTGAAGAACTCCTACCGCAAGGGGAAGATCCAGTCACGGCACAAATTTTTAAAATTTCTTCTGCGTCTCGCTATTCCATCCGGTTTAGTGTTGTTCGGGACGCTGAGGACGCAGATCTCCCAGAAACCATTGAGATGCGTTGGGATGACGGAAGCTTTCAATTCCATCAAGACAAACTCTGTGAAGAAGCTTCTACTTTGTTGCAAGAGCTTAAAGAATGTGCAGAGGAACGCAGCGGAGAGAATCCTATTGTCCAGATGAACGCTGTAATCGGCTTTTTTAATGATCTCAAGACTAATGGAATCAGTTGTTCAATAGCCCCTCTTCTTCAGATTACACTTCCCTTCCGCATCGGAGATGTTACAAATGACGAATTGTCTATCAACATTTTCGACACGCCGGGGAGCAATGCGACTACTGCTCCCAGTCATCTTGAAACGCTAAAGGAGGCGTTGGGGCAGCAAACAAATGCTCTGCCTATATTGGTGATTGAGCGGAGTGCAATGGCGAGTAGGGGGAATGACACTCTCAAAAAGCTTCTTAAAGACTATGCCACCAATATGGATCTTGCCAATATGCTGGTTGTAATCACGCATGGAGACCAAATAAGCCTGAGCGATCTCAAAGCAGGATTCAAAGAGGAGGCTTTGAACGAGTGGAGTTTCAAAAAAATTCTTTTCCTGTCCTCCATTGTAGCTCTTGGAATCAAAAAGGATGGAAACTTATTAGTTGATGCATATAAAGAGAAATATTCCAAGAATAAGGACAGTTTTTGTAAAGGCAATGATTTTTATCGCAGCTTGTATCAGTATGCGATTTTGCCTGATGAAAACGAGAAGGCCGTATTAGAACAAATCGCAGCAACTGCGAAGAAACCTCTCTACCACGATTGTGGAATTTTTTCTGTCGAGTACGAGATAAAAATATATGCCGAGAAATTCCTTTGGTATCTGAAAGCCCGTCAGCGCCGTACCTACTTGCTAGACGCTCTGCAAAAAGCAAAGTGTCAGCTTGAGGATATGAAAGCAAAGGAGGCGGAAAGCAAAAAGGAGCACGAAGAATCCAAAACTAGAAAAAAAGGCGAGTTGAATAAGAAACTGAATAAATTTACAATCAAGGATGAAGAATATCGCTCTATTCTTGATGAAATGAAAGAGAAATTTGACAGTCAGGATACAACGTTTTTGAATGGCTTACAATCGGAAACCAAGCATAAGTGGGATCAAATACCATTCAGCTTGTTTCGCGATTTTGGGGATGAAGGAATAAAGAATCAGGAGAAAGTGGACGTACATATGGTTGCACATTGTAATCGCTATGTACAAAAGACTTTTCCGGATAGGATCAATTTTTTAGAAAAGCGCAATCAGGATTTGACAAAGAAAGCATGGGAACGATTATCCGAAATCATTCAGGCAGATCCTGAACTTTCAGATGAGACAAAAGAGAATTTTTGGAACCAGATGGATTATGAAATACCCAAATTTAAAACCAGTAATTCTCCAAAATTTGACCACGAAAATGCTTTTGGAAATTTTCTTTGCTTCCATTGGATTGACCCTGAAAGATATTCCAAGAAGTTGAAAGTGTCTTTCAATGCCTTCCATACAGACGAATGTGTAATCACTCCCTATACTAATTTTCGGGAACAGTTTAACCATTGGGTTAAGTTAACCAAAGAAAACTTTAACAATAAACTTGAAACTGTGAGCCTAATACTACGCGAGTATGATGAGCCCATCCGAAGGATGGCAGACGAAATTGAGCAAATGAGTGAGCGAATCGAAAACCTTTCCTCCGTGGAGCAGGAGTTGATTGATTTGCTGAATTTCCCGAAGGAGGTATTGAAATGAACCTCCGTCAAAGTTGCAGTAAGGAAATCATGTACTTGATATCGGAGATGGAGAACGGTAAAATCTCTTACGGCAACAGCAAAAAGGCAATTGAAGGAATTGAAAAGAACTATGAGAAGCCATTTTTCATAACCCAGTTCACGCCTAAACAAAAGCCTTGGGACAGGCGGTATCTTAAGAAAATGACCGATTCAGCGAGGTATGGTGTCTCCAAGGAAGATTTGCTACATATTGCAGAGGTATCGGCTGATGTTTATCGCTGGCGGCACCGACTAAAATCTGCCGGGCGGATTCTCCTGTGGGCTGTCGGAGTTATTACTGCTGGTTGGTGTTTGTTTCTTTTGCTGGGAAAAATATGGGGGTGAAATAGAGATGGATTTAAAAAAGTTAGATGAACCGATCTCGAAAATAAAAGACTTTCTGGCGCAATTTGAAAACACTGACGATGATACGCTGTACTTGAAAGCAAAAGAACGTATTTGCGCAGAAATAGCAGCAAAATGGGATAAGCCTTTCAATGACGAGCAACTGCTGTCGCTGCAGGAAAGCATTGACAGCATCTCAGAACGAGTTTTTAAATCATATCTCCCGCGCATTGAGACCGACTTTTACCCTTGTAAATTGCCGGAACAATGCAAAGAAGAAGCAGAGCGTCTTCGGATTTTGAAGATTGGACGTTGGGTAACCGACCCGTCAGAGCATGATATTGACAAGTTAAAAAACACTTATAATGTCTTGTCTGCATCACCTTGCCGATTTGCTCTGATTTTCAACTGCACTCGAAAGGGCTACGATGTCTATATGGCGGTCTATTCGACTGAAAACAGCGATGATCCTTCGGTGGCAAATTCGTTGATTAACCGTTTTAAACAGTCATTGAAGGGGAATTTCCCAGGGGTGTCAATGGGTTCTTCACTGACGGATATATCTAAGATTGGTATTCGTGAGAAAAATGCAGTAGCAGTGGTCACAAATATCGCATCTGAGAAGTCCGAAAAATTCATCAGCCAGGGGATTGAAAAGCTGATTGATGCCTATACACCAATGCGGGAATCCTCTGAATATACGCTGATGTTGCTGTGTGAGCCTCTATCTTCTGATGAAATCAAGCGGCAAAAAGAGATCGTTTCGCAATACTATACCGCTTTGAGTCCTTTTGCCACTTGGCAGACCAATGCCAATAGTTCGGAAACCGTTAGCAGAATGGAGAGCGTATCAACAGGCCGAAATCTTAATGGAAGCATCAACATAGGTATACCGCATATTATGGGGGCTACTGCTGCATATGGCGCAAACCGACAGGATCAACACGGGATAAATGACTCTTATACAGGCGGGCGAGGCTCTACGCTTTCCTATACCAACCATCAGGTCAAGACGCTTTTGGAACGCCTGGATGAACAGATGAAGAAGCTGGCACAGTGTGAAGCGCTTGGTATGTGGCGTTTTGCCGCCTATGTACTTTCGGATGAGTATTCTGTTGCAGAAAATATTGCACAGATGTATCGGTCGCTAACGCAGGGGAATTCTTCATACATTGAACAGACGGCAGTGAATATCTGGGGCAATCTGGATGAAAAAAATGACAGCACACGCAAAATATTATTTGCATATCTAAAGCAGTTAGAGCATCCTCTCTTTAAGCGCAACCTCGATGATTCAAATGAAGAACCTGTTTATGCTTCATCTTTTATCTCAGGCACAGAAGTTGCTCAGGCACTCAATATGCCGCGAAAGTCAATTCCGGGTTTGCCGGTGTTTCAGTGCGCGGAATTTGCCCGGAATGTAATATCTGTTTCTGACAAATCGGATGAAATCACTGCGGAAAATGAACGCGAATCAAAGCACATCGACCTTGGGTCGATTGTTCATATGCGTAATAAGGAAGCAACCTCAGTGTGTTTGAATAAAAGCAGCTTGACATCTCACACTTTTATCACCGGCTCTACGGGTTCAGGAAAGTCCAATACGGTTTATACACTTTTGGACAAATTGTGCCTGTCTGCAAATACGGATAGAGTGCCTCGTTTCCTCGTAATCGAACCTGCAAAGGGAGAGTATAAAGAGGTGCTTGGCGGATATGAAGATGTGTTTGTATATGGCACCAATCAATCAAAAACACCGTTACTGCGATTAAATCCTTTTTCTTTCCCAAGTGATACTCATGTGCTGGAGCATATTGATCGTCTGATTGAAATCTTCAATGCCTGCTGGCCGATGTATGCTGCCATGCCTGCCGTATTGAAGGCGGCTGTAGAGAGAGCATACACCAACGCGGGCTGGAGTCTTACCGCATCCATCTGTTTAGCCTCCGCACATCCCAACAAGAGATTTCCAACATTCCGGGATGTGATGAAAGCCCTACCCGAAGTAATCGACAGCAAGGGATTTTCAAAGGATACACAAGGCGACTATAAAGGTGCGCTTCTGACCCGAGTGGAGTCGTTGACCAATGGTATCAATGGACAAGTGCTTTGCGCATACAATGAGTTGACGGCAGAAGAGCTGTTTGATTGCAATGTCATTGTTGATCTGAGTCGGGTTGGTTCTATGGAAACAAAAGCACTTCTGATGGGTATCCTGATCCTGAAACTCCGAGAGCATCGGATGGCGCAACGTTCTGAAGGTAAGAATCATCCGAACAGCGGACTATCCCATATTACTGTGCTGGAGGAAGCGCATAATTTGCTCCGATGTACTTCTTCTGAGCAAACACAGGATAGTTCTAATTTGCAGGGCAAGTCGGTGGAAATGCTAGCGAATGCCATTGCGGAATTGCGCAGTTTTGGCGAGGGGTTTATCATTGCCGACCAGGCTCCCGGCCTGTTGGATATGGCGGTTATCCGCAATACCAATACGAAAATTATTATGCGTTTACCCGATGAAGGCGACCGCCAGCTTGTTGGAAAGGCAGCTGGGCTAAATGACGATCAGATTGCCGAGCTTTCAAAACTTGAAACCGGTGTTGCCGCCGTATATCAGAATGAGTGGTTGGAACCTGTATTGTGTAAGGTCGAGGAATTTGCTGATTCCGACGATCCTAAAAAAGAGAAAAGGGTTCGACCATACAGCTACCAACAATCCATTGACGAAGAAAAGCAGTTACAGAAAATCTATCTGCAAAACCTTATAACTCCTCCTAATGAAGTCAGATGGTTTTCAATGGATGAAGTTGATCAAATCAGTCGATGGATTGATTGGTTGGATACCAGTGCCGCGGCAAAGGAAATCTTGTATCGGGGCATTAAGGAAAATTTGTCTGCGACTGAAAAGGGATATGCGTTGTATTGCGCAATCAAGGGCAAAGTTCTTCTGGAACGAACGAAGTCAGAACGAAACAAAGATATGATTCCTGCTATAATGGATGCAAATATTATGAACACATTAGATGTAGGGCAGGCAATAGCTGAAGAGATACGCAGAATAGTTTGTTATTATGCAGCGGAACAAGTGCGTGGCGATGAGGTGTATTATAACGATCTTCGTCAATATGGGAGTGTAATGTGAAATGATGGAAATAAAGATCAAGGATATTGACTTAACTGAGAATCCCGAACAAAAAGCACCAATTGACACTTCTGAGAAGCGGAGCGAATTATCCGATGATTCAGGTGAAAAAAAATACAAATGCGAGCTTCCGGATGATTCCGGGGAGTTCTTAGCTGAGAAATCCGAACAAAAAGTACCGAGTGACACCTCCGAGAAGCGGAGCGAGTTACCCGATGATTCAGGTGAAAAAAAATACAAATGCGAGCTTCCAGATGATTCTGGGGAGTTCTTAGCTGAGAAATCCGAAGAAAAAGCACCGATTGACACCTCCGAGAAGCGGAGCGAGTTACCCGATGATTCAGGTGAAAAAAAATACAAATACGAGCTTCCGGATGATTCCGGGGAGTTTTTTCAAGATTCTATTAAGGGTAACGAAATCCAAGAAGCAAAAGGTGGCAGATATGGTGACTTGAAAAAGCAGGATGACCGCGAGGGGAAAGAAGTTCATCATATGCCAGCGAAAGACGTATCGCACTTAAAGGAAGCCGATGGTCCTGCCATCATAATGGATGAAAAAGACCACAGAAAGACCGGAAGCTGTGGTAATTCTAAAGATGCCCAAGCGTATCGCGAGGAGCAACAAAAGCTTATTAAGGAAGGGAATTTTCGCGAGGCTTTCGAGATGGATGTTGAGGATATTAGAGAAAAATTCGGAGATAAATATGAAGAAGCAATCGCTGAAGCGGAAGAATATCTTGATAAACTAGAGTCGGAAGGAAAATTAAAAACGGAGGAAAAAACTAATGACAAAGAAATATATCGTTGAAGCCAATGCTGGATTTGACAATATTCGCTTTAGTGAACCGAGAGGCGATGTTCGGGCGAAAATTGGGGATTTTCAAGAATTTAAGAAAAATCGATTCTCAAAAAATACTACAGATGACTTTGGTAATTACCATGCTTTTTACAATCAAGAAAACATGCTGGAAGCCGTTGAGTTTTTTGAGGGGGAAGTATATTTGGACGATAAAGTGTTGTTTCCAAATACAAGCGAAGGACTTTTAACCATGCTAACGAATATTGACAGTCAAGCTTATTGCACGAAGGATTCTGTGGTATCGAGAAAATTTGGAATTAGTGCTTACGCCCCTGAGGGCAGATTAGCAACATTACTTATTCATCGACCTGGGTATTTTGATTAAACCGCAAAGTTTCGTTGCCCAAGGACTTACAGCCAAGAAGAAAACAGAGACCAGCTAATTAAAGTCAAGCCCCAAATATAAAAAAAGAATTACATAAAAAGAACATAGCAAATAGGACTTTTCAAAAAGCGAATATTGCTTAAGAAAAGTCGTGATAATGTTCCCAATTTATTTTGCATTAAGCAGCCTTCAGACGGACTTTCTGATACAGTTTTACTTGCTGATCGGG
>NZ_JBGJZL010000012.1:0-123768 GCF_042610375.1 Pelosinus sp. sgz500959 | reverse complement strand
GTATAGAAAAAATCTTCCCTGGGACAGGGACATTCATATCCTTCATCAATATTATACATAAAACTGATTGTTCGGAGTTTTTCTGACCCAAAATGAATAATCCTTCTGTACTATATCTTACAGGGACAGGTTCCGTGTTTTCTTCCTTCCAAACTCAATTTATGATAGTCCTTTCGATAAGCAAGAAACAAGCCCCCTATCCTATGTGCACTTATGATATCGAAAAAATCAATTTAACTATCTACATTCGCTATATCAAGATAATACTCTTGAAGAATATCGACCGATGGAGGCGACCGCATCTCACCAAATACAAAGCAAAAAAGCCACAAAATTCGTGGCTTCATAAGTATTTCGGATTTAGATGGTGGCGGCGAACCGCGACCTGTTCGGTAATCCCTTATTAGAGCAAGGAGATAGCGAAGAATTAGCCAGAAAATCAGCCTTGGCGGGGCGTAATTATGAATCGTCCTGTTCATGCTATTAGGTAAGACATTGGGGACGTCAGGCTGTGCGAAAACGCTTAACTTTCAGCCTCAAAATTAATCTCCAAAGGTCAATTTATCATAAAAATAACGGCTATAATCAAATATTAGCATTTAAGCTATCTGATTGCCGCTATCAATTGCTTGGCTCCCATAATATTGAGCACACGTTTTAGGTTATACATTAAACTGGAATTGTCAACAAAAACTAGACACAAAGTTAAGAAAAATTATGAATTTAATTCCTCAAATTGGGCAAGGGAAAGATATCCAAGAGAGGAATGCATTCTCTTGGTGTTGTAATATAGTTCAATATATTTAAATATTTCTTGCTGAGCTTGCTCAGGTGTTTCGAAATGAGCATCCTGAACAAGCTCTCTTTTTATTGTTCTATAAAATGATTCCATTAAAGCATTATCATATAGATTTCCTTTTCTGCTAACGCTTGATATCGCTCCATGTACACGTAGTAATGTCTGAAAGTTACCACTGGTAAATTGAGACCCTTGATCTGTATGAACGATAAGACCTTCTTTCGGACGTTCTCTACCATAAGCCTGCATAAATGCATCCATTACAAGGGCATCCTTCATATTTCGTCCCATAGACCATCCAGATACTTTACGAGAATAAATATCAAGGAATACGGCTAAATATAGTACACCTTTTTTTGTCGGCACGTATGTAATATCGCCAACCCAGATTTTGTTCCTGCCATCAGTTTGAAATGACTGATTAAGTAAATTAGGTCTTTCTATTGAAGATGATTGCTGATTGTAACGCTTATATCGATATCTTGTACCTTTGGGAAGCAGTTTCATGTTTCTCATCAACCGAGAGACACGTTTTCGGTTTGCAGTAATGCCTTGCTGTTTAAGAACTTTTGAAATCCTTATAGAGCCATACCTGCCTTTATGCTCTTCAAATATCTTTTTTATTTCAGTACTTAAGACTTCATTTTCAAGCATTCGCTTGGATGGTTTTCTATTTAGGTATTCATAGAAACCAGAACGTGAAATACTTAATGCTTTACAGGCCTTCTTGATATTATACTTGTCCTGGTTTTCCTTAAGATATTGAAATCTTATACATTCTTTTTCTTCAAGAAGGCCCGGAATTTTTTTAGTAGTTCTAACTCTGCTCTAAGCTCTTCATTTTCTCGTTTGAGCTTTTTAATTTCATATTGAGAATTATAAAGTGCGCTTCCATGACCTGGAAACGCACTTTCTCCATATTCTTCATACTCACTTATCCAGCGATACAGGCTGTTGTAATGGATAGATAATTCCTTTGCAACTTCAGAAACGGACATGCTATCTTCCAGAACTAATTTTACCGCTGCTATTTTAAATTGGCGATCATAACTTCTTCTACGCATAAACTGTCACCTTTTTCTCTTATTTTAGTGTCCAGTTTATCATACCATTTCCAGTTTAATGGTATCATTTTAAAAAGGCACCTGCTAACCGAGCCCCCATATCAAAGGCCTTTTGGCAGTCGATGGGGTATTGTTCTCTTTTCACTTGGTCCTTGTGTTTTTCATCGAACCTTGAGGCTTTATATTGGGAGTAGTCATCAAACTGGTAGGTATCTTGGGATAGTAAAAATTCCGATGGCCCATTTAATATTTTTCCACACAATTGTTTATGGATTTGAAACAAGCAATCATAATTGTAAAATTTCATAAACTCCTCTGGAATATTTAAGGAATGGATATCCTCAGGGGCATTCATCGTATAGATGAAACCTGAAGACACTTTTCCTGGGAAAAGTGATTGATATAAATCCGTTGTCATTCCTTGGCACTCATAATTGTGACCCGGAAACAGCAGGCGCTCTAAAAAAGACTGCATCGCACCAGTGGTATTGGCAAAATATATAGGTGTTCCCAATAGCAATACATTACATTTCTTAATTTTTTCCAGGACGCTTGTCAGATCATCTTTCACAACACAGTGTCCAATATGGTTGCTGTTTTTTCGCTTACAGGCAAAGCAACTGGTACAGCCCTTGAAATTTAGATCATATAAATGGTTGATTTCTATGTCTGCCCCTACGGATTTAGCTCCTTCAAGGGCTTTTTGTAACAAGGTGGCGGAATTCCGATTTTTCCTCGGACTCCCATTGATAGCAATTACTTTCATAACATCATCTCCTAATTTGCTTAACTAATTGATTCAGAGTATAATACAATTATACTTGTAAGGAACAAATAGACAAGTACGCACTTTTTTGTGCCTTATATAATAGTTGAGGAGATGTTTACAATTGAATAACCATTATGACGATTGTCCGCTTACATATGCACTAGAAATTATCGGCGGAAAGTGGCGAATGTTAATTTTATTTTACTTATTGGATGGCGGACTACGTTACAACCAATTAAAAAAGAAATTATGTGGAATCACTAACATTATGCTTACACGTTCCTTGCGCGAGTTAGAAGAGTATGGTCTTGTCAAACGTATTCAGTATTCGGAAATACCACCACATGTTGAATATTTTATAACCGAGCGTGCCGAAAAGCTCATTCCATCCCTGATGGCTATTACAGAATGGGGAAAAGAACAAAGATCACTAGCAAAGGATAAATAAAGTCATTTCTTGTAATTTACTGAGGTGATTAAATGTCTTATCAGAAGAATCGCGGGGACGATAGAATGTATGAAAACCAATCTCATTTTCTAATATAAATCTTTTTTGTTCTAGCGATATACCGATAAAATTGACTCGTATTGATTTAAAAAGTTATATAAAAAAGAAAACCAATACTTTTATGCAAGTACTAGTTGCCGCTTTTCCTGTAATCTTCTTACTAATTCCTTGATCCCAAGTATATTCATTACCCGTTTTATGTTATACGTTAAAAAGGACAAAGAGATCTCAGCACTGACTGAAGCCTTTCTTTTAGTGAGAAAGTAATAGGTTCCCCAGCTTCTTTAAAGTCCATTGATATCTGTAGTGATTGTAGTAGATCATATATTGTTGAAAGACATTGGGGACGTCAGGTTGTGNGGACAAAGAGATCTCAGCACTGACTGAAGCCTTTCTTTTAGTGAGAAAGTAATAGGTTCCCCAGCTTCTTTAAAGTCCATTGATATCTGTAGTGATTGTAGTAGATCATATATTGTTGAAAGACATTGGGGACGTCAGGTTGTGCGAAAACTAATTTTGCAATTTTAAATCTCCCACTTTAATGCATAAATGACCATTTTCTTCAATTCAATACAGTAAAATCAATACAGTAAAAAAATCTAAAAAGTGAAGGATATCCTTCACTTTTTAGATTTTTATTTATTAGTTTTGTAGTTTTCGCACAGTCTGGCGTCCCTTATTGTCTTCCAACGTACTTTTTAAACCATTTACCGTCTTATGCCCTGTAATCCAAAACTACTATCCCATGGTATGTTTCCAGATCTTCTTTTGTTAGGCTTAGATTTTTGATTGTCATTGTTGTTCTAGTCGACAATGACAGAAACTTTTCAACTGGGCTAAATAGATAGCCTAACAGTCCTAGAGCCTTCGTTCTATAGTGCATTGGGATTGTAATAACAGGTTTTAGCTGTTCCATTACTTCTACTGCAGCCAAGGCGTTGATGGTAGCAAGTCCCCCTACTGGTAATAGCAAAATGTCTACACTACCAATCTGTCCAAGTTGCTCAGATGAAAATTTATGACCTAAATCACCGCAATGGCAAACGTTTATATCATCTATCGTATACTTAAAAACAATGTTATTTCCTCTAAAAATACCACCCTTACTATCGTGAAAAGTTGATATGCCGGATATGGCAATTCCACTTTCAAGATATTCACCTGGTTTTTCTAGATGCTTAAAATCCCCTCGCACTATTGAGACGTTGTTATGGTCTGAGTGATTGTGACTGGTAGTAACTATGTCTGCCTCAAGATCCGGTAAAGGATAACCAATTTTTTTGTCGAACGGGTCAATCACAATTCTTGCTCCATTGTCAGATATTATTGTAAAACAAGATTGACCAAACCATTTGATTTCCATTTCCTATCCCCTCCCAATTATTGCGATAAATGAATTACACTTGGCTATATCCTGTTTATTACATTTGTTTTCCAAGAGATCGACGATAAGCTCCGATTCTACTAGTTACTCGAAAATACTAATAATTCCATCCATATTTTGCAAATTAATTCATACTACTGGACTTTGGAACGATTTGTTAGCAGAACCCTGGACGTATCCTTAATTATTGAAGCTACGACAGTTAAGTTAATGATAAAACTATTTGTTCTGTGGTTCTTAGTTGACCTATCCTAGGAAATATATAAGTACAAACATAGTCATGTTCTTCTTTTGTAGAAGCCGTCATTGCGTCTGTTGAAAAAATTTGGTTATAACCATGTTGATAAGCTTCTCTTGCCGTAGTGTCCACACCAATTCCAGTAGAAACACCACATAGAACAATGGTATCAATTCCACGACGTCTTAACTGTAAGTCAAGGTCAGTACCATAGAAGGCTCCCCATTGCCTCTTAGTAATAAGATGAGTTTTTTCCATATTTCCTAGTTCATGCACAAAGCTGTCCCAGCCTTCTGGTAATTGTACTGGATTAATTGGGGAGTCGGTCTTGGGCTTTAACATGTCTTTTCCATCTACAGATGAAACTCTTACAAGAACTACAAAGGCTCCTTTCTCCGTGAATGCATTCATTAATTTGCTTGCATTCTGAACGACTTGCGTGACAGTATAAGGTGAACCCTGCCTGTTTACAATTCCCTTTTGCAAGTCTATAACTACTAGCGCCGTTTTTTCTGCTTTCACTAATTTAGCTTCTGCTGATTTTAAATCTTCCATTTTTTTCTTTCCTCTTCATTTTCCTTTTTGTATAATGCTAAGTTTTTATACACCTTAAAATAAACCCATACTGCATTTATCAGTAGCAATGTGCTTGTAATAAAAAAAATATATTTGATACCCCAATAAGCCGCTACCTGTCCCCCTAGAATTGAACCTCCAAATACGCCTAAATACTGTGCCGACATGTTAAAGCCAAAAACTCTCCCTGTAAGAGAATCTGGTGTAATTTTCTTCACTAAGACATTAACAGAAGGAATCAACCCTGCCATTGCTATTCCTAATAAAAAGCGAAGCACCATTAACTGCCAAAAATTTTTTACAAAGGCCTGTGGTATAAAAATGAGGCCTGCCGCTACAAGTGCAGCTAACATAACCTTCTGTGGTCCAATCCTATCAGAAAGTTTTCCCAATATTGGAGCAGCAATTATATTTGCCAACCCTGAAGCGGAAAAAGCCATTCCAGCGAGCATTGCAACATGATTGGTGTTACTGGATAACTCGGCAACATATACTGTTATGATTGGTTCTACAGAGTATAATGCTACGGCTAATACAAAAGAGGTCACAAACATGATAATAGTTAAACCTTTGTTCGGAATAATATTCCATGTTTCCTTAGCACTAAGCACCTTTTTATCTTGACGAGTAAAAGATTCCTTTACAAGAAAAGCAGTTGTAATAAATGCAACCAACATCAGTGTACCGGTTATAAAAAATACATTTTGTAAACCAAGGGTCTCTGCTATATAACCGCCAATCAATGGTCCAAGCAAAGAACCTGCAATAGGTGCTGTAGAAAGTGTACCTAAAGCCCATCCCGCGTACTGTTTATCGGTCTGTGTTGCAATCAAGGTAATACAGGCTGTACCATACCCAGTGATAACGCCCTGCAACAATCTTAATCCTATCAGTTCATACACATTCTGAACAAAACCCATACTAAATATAACTACTGCCATGCCAAGGCTTGCTCGTAGGAGCATTGGTTTTCGCCCAAATCTGTCAGCGGCCTGACCCCATATTGGCGAAAAAACCGCTGAAACTATAAAGGTAATACCAAAAGCAATTCCTGAGAACTGCTCAATTAAGGCAGTATCGTGTATCCCAAGATGATCTATATAAAGCGGTAACACTGGGGCAATCTGGCCCATTCCTACGCCTGTTACAAACATCCCAAACCAGCAAACGATTAAATTTCTTTTCCAAATCGGCATGAATATGAGCCTTCCTTCTATTATGCATCAATTATTGTACAATAATATCCTCATTTTAACCTACGGATTAGCTTTATACCATGCATTATATTAAACTCCATGGACATTTTTGCTGTAATATTCCGAGGGGCTTATCCCTTCCATTCTTTTAAATATCCTACTAAAATAAAATTCATCAATAAATCCAAGCGCTTGTGCTACTTCTTTTACCTTTTTATCACCTTCGGCAATAAGTTCTTTGGCTTTATCAATTTTTATCTTATTAAAAAACTCAATGATAGAATATCCCGTATTCTCTTTGAAACTTCTTGATAGATAAGTAGAGGATAGATGCACCAGATCTGACAATTCAGTCAAGGTCACTCTATTATTTATATTTTGATGCATGTATTGAATGATTTTTTCCACCTTTAAAGAGGTGGAGTAATTCTGTTTTTGCTTTCTTATGTTTTGATAAATTGCAATTAATAATTGCTGAAATAAAGTCTTCGTAATAAACTCATATCCTGGTAGTTTGGTATTCCAGCTATCAACTAATTTTTTAAATATATCATCAATATGATAATAATCCTTTAATTCTTGTGCAAAGTGCAATGGGAGCATTTTTACTTCATCTCTAATAGCCCATTTACTATCATTAAAATTCACTTGCGCATAGCTAAAATGTACGGATCGAATACATATGGGTTCTTTCGTATCTATCTCTATAGAATGTTGTACATTAGGACAAATGTAGAATAGCATACCCTCTTTAATTGAATATCTTTTGTTTTCAATTATAATACTGCCCTTCCCCCCGGTAAAAAAAGCAAGCTCATGATGTTGAATTGTTCTAGTAATTTTTCTTGGCAATCTTTCTGATTCATAATTTTTCCTGCAATTGCAGTAATGAATGTGAAAAAAAAGATTTTTTATGCTCATGTTTCCCTCCATAATTCAATCTAGAATGCAATAAACGAAATATTCATTAATAAGTTGATTTTATCACATTTAATTTATTTATTAGGGTTTTAAGAAGATACTAAAGTTTTTTATTCAACTAAATCAATACAAAGAAATAACCCGCGAATTGCGGGTTCTATTTATCTCTAATTTAGATGATAGATGTGCTCCTCATTGAACTTCTTTTTCAACCCAGTTCATGCAATTTTTTTCCCAACTAGTGATGCGGATTTACTGGTTCTTCTAAAATTTAGATGTTATTTTCACGGACATGGCAATGTCATTTAAAAAGCTGTTTACACTGTCTAAGAAGCTAGCAATTCAGGCAACACAAGGCTTTATCGTCGGTTTCATAACATATCATTGAAAAGCCCCTGCCTTTCTTAGTAGCCAAACGATGATAATGGTAGCCCGAATCTGTCTATCTCCTAAATAGATTAGTTATCATCAGAATTATTTTCTTCGGAATCAGGTAAAGGTTTGGCGGCTGGCTGAGGAAACGGGGAAATTTCAATGGAAGATGAAAAATCAGTCGAATGTGCTTTAACGGTTTTTTCAACCATTTCAATAACCAATCTAGATATAATGGCTAAAATCATCATAAGAATGACAAAGTACGCAAAATGCCAGTTATAGTAAGCTTTTATGTCAAAGAACTGAAATGTTGGCGATATGACAAAGCTAAATAATAGGGCAGCGAAAGCCGACCATGTAAGATATTTTGACCAGGTAGCCCCGTACTGGTGGGCAAGCATTAACAGGATAGGAACAACTGTAAAGTCAATAGGAAAAACACCCGGAACAATCGGGAGCAACCGAATGTTGTGTTGCCATAGACCCATGGAAAATCCGACAATATCTACCATCACCGCCTGTACAGCAACAAAGGACCCAAAAAGAGTAATCTCAAATGCTCTTGATTTATCCAACAGTTTCAGCCATATCGCGTATAAAACCAATAAGAAGATGAGTGACCCCCACCAGCGACTTGAAAAAAGTTCTTCCGTAATATAGCGGTTCCATGTTATATTCCAAATTTGCAGTTGCAGTTGATGAAACAGTTCATTGCTACTCATAATGCACCTCCAGAAATAATATGAGCGACCCAACTCAATGACAAGAATGGGACATCTCATATACGATAGTATATGTAATTCGTTAACAAAAAAATCCTAGTCCCCCTGCATTCAAAGCGATTAATATAGAACTTCTTTAGTTTTTTTATCAAGAGTGAATGCTCAACTTAGAAGCGCGGGGACGTTCTTTGTACTTCTTCCTCACTCACGCCTTAAAATATTACTTTGATTAATTCCTATTACCCTGCAATCTACCATTTTATTACTCCATCTATCCCTTTATTGTTTTTTCAACGTTTTAAATAGAAAGCAAAATGAGCGTTCCTTTGCTTTGTATGGGCTCGTTTAATCACAAATAAATTTAATTATAACTACCCAAAACCAAGTTCATTATTAAAAATAAAAGACCACTTCTCATCCGCAAGAATGCAGATAAATAGCGGTCTCTATCACTTCAATTTTTTGTAAAAAATCGAATTTAGATGGTGGAGGCGATCTGTGACCTTGCAAATCCACCCTTTTAGCAAACGTGACTGAGTCACTGAACCGTCACTTGACTCATTTCTAAATATTTGGTTTAAAAAAGTCGCTACTAACGTTTAACAAGTTTAGTAGCGACTTTGCTCTTCCTGCCATCTATAAGAATTAGTCGGTTAACGCCAAGTTACTTTCAACGGAGACCTATCTACCAATCGTTTATAACTGTATTTAGGATAACCAACCATAATCCCGCCGGTGACTATTAACTCTTCCGGAATGTCCAATACTTTAAGCAACGGCTGATAGTCAGATCTGGCACACGCCTCGACAAGGCCTGCCCAACACGTTCCTAATGCAAGACTTGGTGCAAACAATTCGGCATACGCAAGAGAAAAATGGGTGTTATCACGCCCACGCGTAAAACTTTTCTCGGCCAGTGCCAGGATAAAGCACGGTGTATTCCGCAAAATAACATCTTGCCCGGTTTTATGATAGTGTTCCACCAAACCGGCAAAATGAGCTGCCGATGGTTCCCGTAGGGCGATTGCTTTATCCATCCAGGCTACCGTGGCTTGGGTAATAGCCTGTAGCGTATCTTTATTATCTATAACCAAGTACTGCACACCTTGTGTATTATTTCCGGTAGGTGCTAACCTGGCAATATCCAGCAGCTTTAGAATTTTGCTTTTTGGAACGGCCTCTTCTTTATACAACCGAATAGAGCGTCTGCCCCGAAGAAAGCTTTCCGCCGTCTCAGCGTTCAACACCGGAGTCTTATCTAACAAAACTTGACTGGTAAGCGGCGCGTGAGCATGATCCAATGCCGCTTGGGGACAGATAGCAACACAGTGACCGCAGGTGATACAGGCAACCCCGGCATCAACCGGAATCCCTTCCTCAGTTATTCTTATATAATTCTTCGGGCAAACCTCGGCACAAATTCCGCAGCCAATACATTTTTTCCGATCCACAGTAAGCAAACTCATTCTAATCCTTCCTTTCCACTTTTTCAATTTCAAACTAATCGTACTACAAAAATATTTTTTCGGTTATTCTTTTTTATTTGCTGAGAACAACGGATTTTCTAGGCTCCATGTCACATGTAAGCTAGATACACTATTTCCTTATTACACGTGTTTTGTAAAGTTGAAGACCTCTTTTGACCAGACCCATGACCACTCCCCAAATGGGCGCAACAACTCCATCAGTTCTTCTCCCCGTTGGGTCAATTGGTAACCATCATTAGTGCGCTCTATAATGTCGACTTCTCTCAGCTCCTTGATACGGGTGTTTAATATTGAAGGGGAGATTGACTCGCACCGTTCCTGAAGTTCTCTGAAGGTAGAAGAGCCAGTCTGTAAATTCCAAATGATACCTAGTGCCCAATTCCTACCTAAAAGATCAAAAAGAGCCATAATTGGGACTCCCGATTGGGATCCTCGAACGGGTTTACCTGGACATGGAATTGACATATTAACTCCTCCTTGAAGTATCTCTCAATATAAATTATAAATTCTATGAAATACCCCTCGTCCGTAAAAGAAGAACGAGGGGGCTTAGGTATATTTATCTTACTTGTTAGCTAATTTTTCAATCAACGTCTGTCCGCCGATACCAATACTATCAGGCTCATACTCCTCAATAAAGACAGTGAAAGCGCTTGCTGGAGAATTGGTAACCTCAACTGCTGCAGCAGTTAATTTCTCAATTAATTCCTTTTTCTTTTCTGCCTGAGTTTTTTTCATTTTTATCGTAATTACTGGCATAACCGCACCTCCTTCCAATATGTATATTTCAGCATGCTGCTACTGATATTATAGCATGCTACTTTTTTTGTAGCAATATTTTTTTGTATTTTAAGGGATAATGACGTAAAATGCAGCATGCAACAAAAAAAGAGAGGGAATTAACAAACGGTATTGACACCGATTTAACCGCCCTCAAAAAGTAGCGTAATCACAGTAAGTAGAAATCCCTCTAGTCGTTTCGTTAATTAATTCTAGTCTCCTTTTATTTACATTACTACGTTATTATCTATTTGATTCATTACTTCAACAACTTCCGGTTTTAGCTGGTGAAGCCACCCGAAACCTTTTAAAACCACACAATGCAAAAAAGCCACGAAATTCGTGGCTTCATAAGTATTCGGAATTTAGATGGTGGAGGCGAGCCGTACCGAATCGTATGTACAACCTCTATTGAATCATACCGCCATAAAGTCTAATGGTCTTGGCTAACCCTGCCTAATAATTGATTAATCCTTTATTGTGAAGACGATTCGCTACCTCAAAAAACTAACTTTCTAATATGAATGATTAGAGAACAGGTAGACTTGCGTCTCTCGGTGAACCATTACTACTACATTGATCGTGCTATCGATTGCCGAACCCCTTGCTTTACTAATCACGTTTATGAATGTCAAAAACATCTGCCATCTAAATGATGGTCTAAAACGTAAACAAGCACTATTTGAACAAAACAAAATATAGTCCACTAACACCTTTAACTCTATAAAGCCGTCACCAAATTAAAACTAGAATCCTGAAATATACATTAGGATTCTAGTTTTTTAGACAATTGTTGAGTTCTATAGACTGCTAAGCTCCTTGGTCGCTCCTTCTCGTGTTATTTTAATATCAATATATGGCATTATCCATCCCTCCGTCTTTTATATCATCCAAACTGTTTTCTAATACCAAATAAGCTTAGAATCAATCTGTTGTAAATTTAAACTCCCTGTTAAGTTCATAACTCTTCGTAGCTCTTCATTCGTACCTGTGATTATTTTTTCTGCACCTTCAGCCGCTCCAACTGCCAGTCCTGCCATTGCTGTTCTGCCGATCAATACACCACTAGCCCCTAGAGCTAATGCCTTAAAAACATCTGTTCCTCTGCTTATCCCACTATCAACGAAAATAGGGATTTTCCCATCAATCACTTTAGCAATGCTTGGTAATATTTTTAGCGGCGGTACTGCATAGTCTAAGGTTGATCCTCCATGGTGAGATACTACAATGGCCGCTGCCCCAACTTCCAGAGCTTTTCTTGCATCCTGTTCACTTAGAACACCTTTCAAGACAAAAGGTAGCTTTGTGGTTTGTACAAAGCTCTTAATTTCAGCAAGAGTTTTAGGTCCCATCAAATCGGAACGTAATACACTATCCCCTATTTTGCCACCAAAGAAAAAGATAATATCCATACCCACTGCAAATGCACCATACTTTTCAGCTTCTGCAATTTTGTCCAATATCAATTCATTATCTTTATAGGGCTTAATTATTTTTATTGTTTTAGCTCCCGTTTCAATAATCGCCTTAAGTTCTTCCCCTTGTCCTATACCTACCCACATAACAGCTCCGGCTTTCTTAGCTCCTTTAGCTAATTCCACCATGGGATTAGGGCAAATTGCCCCTAAACTCGATAAAGGAGCCGTCATCACAGGTGTATCAAATTTTTGCCCGAAAAGTGTCATTTCTGTAGATGCTAATACCGCATCGATCATCCTTGTTTCAATGGTTAGGGAATCTAAATAATCCCGAGTTATCTTGAGTACACTACCAGTTTCGACTCCTGTGCTTAGAAAATTACTTAAACCTAACTCTCTTAATTTTTCATTGCCCTCTGTTAATAATTTACCGATCATAAAAATTCCCCCTCATATGTATTTCCGCCACATGTAGGTTTCAAGTGAAACCTACATGGCTCATTCTCATTGAAATTATCTTAAAAATTGCGTAGGACATGACAGAAAACGGATAGTCGTCTTCAGTATATTCTTTATTATAAAGTGGGCTAATACAAGGGATAGAATCTATTTCACCACGGATAAGTTGGCCTTTACATGAGTGGCATCACTTTTATTATGCCTTTTTCGACACATTGGCGTACGACTTCCGTAATGATATCGTCAACGCTAGTATCTTTAAGTCGTTGTGTTCTAAATTTAGCAAGTAAACTAGCATCAGGCAAGTCTTCATCTGGATTTATACCAACAAACCACATATATGCAAAATTTAATGAGGTTTGCTCTATTACCTTTATATCGGATAAATTATATAAATATTGCAATATGAGAAGCTTTGCCATCATTTCAGGTTCCTTTGCTGGGCGTCCAAAATGCTTACTGTAAGAACCCTCAAGCATCTTGTTTATAAAACTAAAATCTACTACTTGATTGATGCTTTTAAGTATATGGTCGTCAGGGATTTTATCATATAGAATCGAATATAAACTCAATTGTTTCGATTTTGATTTAAGCATGCTAAATCCCCACTTTCTTGGTATAAACAATACCCTCATTATGTCAAATATGGAGTATTTTGCTATGCTTTGACTTTTTCAGCGGTCTCAACCTGTCCCCTCGTCCCTTTTGCAGTTCATCCTCAACGGGTTCTATCTTCAGTAAGTATTTCGGACTTGCCTTAACGGCATCTAACGCTGCCAGCTTCTTGCTGCAGCAGAAGCTGGACGTTCACTAAAGCTGAGAAAGACCGCCATCTACGAAGAGATCCATTCCGGTGCAAAAGCTGCTTTCATCTGAAGCAAGAAAATAGGCGGCGGCGGCAATTTCATCAGCTCGACCTAGTCTTCCAAGCGGTGTGATATTGGCCATCATAACGCGAGCTGCATCTGCTTCCTCTTTAGATTTAAATTGGCCGTCGATGATAGGCGTTTCAGTAGTACCTGGGCTTAAAGTATTGACACGGATCTGACGTGTTTTAAGCTCTGCCGCCCATGCTCGCGCAAACGATCTAACGGCTGCCTTGCTGCCGATATAAACACTTGATCCAGGTAATCCTCTTATACTGAGGCAAGTACCAAGTAAGACAATTGATGAACCGTCCGCTAAGAGTGGTAACGATTTCTGAACCGTAAAAAAGGTTCCCCGTGTATTAATATCAAAAATCCTGTTGTAACTTTCAGCCGTCACATCTTGCAAAAATCTATTCTCAACGATCCCTGCGTTAGCGACTAGCACATCTAGTCTTCCAGCTTTTTGCGCAATCACTTTAAAAAGTGAATCGAGATCAGCAAGATTGCTCACATCGCCTTGCACGCAAGTTATGTTTTCACCCAGTATTTGCTTAGCTTTTTCTAGCTCGGCAATTCGGCGTCCAGTGATAAAAACTTTCGCTCCTTCATCTACAAATCTTTTCGCGATGGCAAAACCGATTCCGGAGCTGCCTCCGGTGACTAGTGCGATTTTTCCTTTAAAATTACTCATAACTGATGATTCTCCTCCATTGCAATTTCTCTTTTGTTTCTTGATTGACTTTATGGTATTATTATATTGTAAAATCAGTTTAATACAAGTACGCAGATTATAATGATAAGGTATGAAAAACAATACCATGTTAAAGGAGACTATGTATGAGCAAGAAGGTTATGGATGAAACATATGCCGTAGGAAATCTACTTTGCCCGATTCGCCATTCTATAGATATTATCGGCGGTAAGTGGAAGCTGCCAATAATCTGTGTGCTCACTAGCGGACTGCCGACAAGGTACAGCACTATCAAGCGCAGACTGACGGGTATCACAAATATGATGCTGGCGCAGTCACTAAAAGAATTGGAATCATATGGTATTGTTCATCGCCAGCAGTACAATGAAGTTCCACCCAGAGTTGAATATACGTTAACTGACAAGGGTAAAAGCATTATTCCACCTTTGATGAAATTGGGCGAATGGGGAGGAAGTCATATGCAAGAGGATAAATTCTGTGTTACCTGCAAATCAATGAAATAGGAGTCTGCTCACTGGCCAGAAGCTTAACCCTTGATATTACGGATTTAAACCGATAAGCATCTGATGCTGGTACTTCACCGCACAAAAAATTGCAGAAGCTGCGGTCAGTGCATCTAATTTGTTTCCATCAGCTGAACAACCTAATTAAAGATGAATAAAATAAATCACAACTTACGCACAAAGCTATGATTGTCACATGGAAATACTTTGATGGCACAAAAAACAACCATTTGTCCTTCATTAGACAAATGGTTGTTTGCTACATTCCTATTATCAAAAAAACAGGCTAAACATGGTGGAGGCGAGAAATTCATTCAATACAATAAAAAAGCCTTGCTCTTCGCCCATAAAGGCAGAAGAATCAAGGCTTTCACTATTTTCAAGTTTTTGTAAAAAAATCCAGATTTACATGGTGGAGGCGAGGATCACCGAACTCCTGTCCGAGAAAGTTAATATCACTTGTCATCGTTATGCCCCAATCCTCCTAACTATCCTAGCACCAATAATTTCCTCATCCCCTATTCAACATCTCATGCAAGGTATAAGTATAATAAGCTGACAGGGCAAATAGTGTAAAATAGGAAACACCCATTTTAAACCTAAATCCAAGATCTGTATCATAATAAGGATTATCGCGGTCTTTCCATACTTCCCAGGCTTTTTTAGTTGCGAGTATGCAAATTAAAATGCCAATAGGATTGAAGTAGTACAGGGAAAAGAAGATCATGACAGGGATACCGATGATCCAAAGTTTTAGCGATATAGCTGTTACGATTCGTCCTCCATCCAATGGGTGGGCTGGAATCAGATTAAATACGGTCAGTAAAAAACCAAAATAAGCTAAAGCAAGGAGTAATCCAGAACCAAGCAGTTCTCCAAAGATAAGGCAAAGGAAGGCACCGAAGGCACCGAACACTGGGCCAGCAATACCAACGATAGATTCGGTCTTGGCATCCTTTGGTTCTTGTTTCATCTGGATGATTGCGCCGATGAAAGGAATAAACATAGGGAGACTTGTGTCGATCCCTAGGCGCCGCGAAGCAGTCAAATGCCCCATTTCATGAATAAATAACAAGAGTACAATCCCTACTGCATATTTCCAGCCATACATATAGGTATATACGATAATCATGAGCAGCATTGACAAACCTGTAGTAAGGAATTTGCCAAATTTAAGGAAGATAAAAATCCCTTTAAAGATTGCCCAGACTTTTCCTGCTTTTAAAAGAAGGAAGAGTCCACCAAAACTAGTGAGCCAGGCCCATTTACTTTTCTTTTTTTCAGGAGGTTCTGGTTCCAATATCGATTCTTTTTTTATTAAATCAAAATCATGATCTTTATGCTCATCCATGATGCAGTAAACTCCTTCCACTATATAAGTTGATTTAAACATTATATATGATAATCGTCAAGAATGGGATATCCTATACCCCATTCTTGACAGAACGGCACTATCCATAAATTTTCTTTAATGCATTATAGATAGCAGCTACTTAGCAATCACAACTCGGTACGATCTGGTATAATTCCTCTCCCATCTCTTTTAAGAAAGGTGAAGGATTTCCATAGTAAAAAAGACTCAGATGATGTAAGGTTCGTGTGCAAATAGTATAAAGGATATGACGTTCTTCCTCATGACGGTAGTTGATGGCATCTGCATTGATCACTAGCACAGCATCAAATTCTAGACCTTTGGCTAGGTAGGAAGGAATAACAACGATACCTTGATGGAAGGCGTCATCTTCATCAATGACAAGATTTAGATCAATATGGGATTTGAGATCAGAAAATATTTTCGTAGATTGATAAGTATTCTTACAAATGATTGCAATTGAGCGCCAACCTTCAGCTAGAATTTCATGGATACGATGAACAAGGGTTGGGATCATATCTTGCATCTTTTCAAGGTGAGTGACGGACGGTAATGCTCCTGAACGGTTGATCGATTGTACTTCTGAGCGACAAGAGAGGATTGCTTGACAAAAAGCCTGAATTTCTTTTGTCGAGCGATAACTCCGTGTCAGACGAAAAGCAACAGATTTTTCCGTACCGATTACTTCACTCATATCTTGGAAACTTGCTGTCTTCAAGCATGGGTGTACGGCTTGAGCAGGGTCTCCCACGACTGTCCATGTGGAATTAGGGAAAAGTATGACAAGTATTTTAAACTGAAGTTTTGTATAATCTTGGGCTTCATCAATAATCAAATGCTTAATATCCCGATTGACGGGGAAACCTTGTAACACTCCTTGAAAATAGATAAAGTTAGGAATATCTTCATATGGCAGGATGCCGTTATTTAAGAAAGTCAGAGTTTGTTTCTGCAGATTTCTCCATTCTTTTGGAAAAACCGTCTTGCAGGCTGAACGTTCAAAGAGCCAGTTCCCTCTAAATAAACGTCGATACTCTGCTAAGGGACTTATTCTTGTCAGTTTATCAATTTTTTCATTGAAAGCACTAAACATTTCTCGCGCAGCTATTCGGGCCAGTGCTTTAATCGTATTTTCATCGACTTCTTCAGCACGTGCAATGATCTCGGCTTCTTTTTCTTTACGCGCAGCATGAAAAAAAGGACGCATTCTAATTTCGATTAAGGTTTTTATTTTTTCTAGGCGAATGGTTACGGGCATACTAGAAAAATTATCTAAGTAATATTGTCGCCATTCTTCTTTACTAAAGATCGTTTGGCCATTAAATGTAATCTCTGGATAATCGTCAATGAGTCGTGTTTGCATCCAATCTAAATGCTCTTGCATAATCTGTTCAAATTGTCCTGATGATTTAAAACGGATATTGTCTGCACGCAGGGCTTGTTCTTGGCCATTCTTATTAGATAGTACGGTTTCTAGGTGAAAGGTTCGTGTTTCAAGTTTTATTGGTAATTGAGTTATGGACTCTGAGACACAGTCATGAAAGGTCTTCTGTAATACATTTTCCTCTCCCATCTCTGGTAGAACATTGGAAATATAATCACTAAATAAATGATTAGGTGACAGAATGAGAACATTCTTTTCATTCAAGATCTCCCGATCCCGATAGAGTAGGAAAGCAATACGGTGCAGGGCTACGGATGTTTTACCACTACCCGCTGGTCCTTCTACAAACAGTGCTCGGTGGTTTGTATCACGAATAATTTGATTTTGCTCTCGTTGAATACTATTGACGATGGTGTGCATTTTATCATCGACACTTTTGCCCAGTATTTCTTGCAAAACTTCATCATCAATTTTAAGATCCGCATTAAACATATAGTGCATGGACCCATTGGCAATTTTGTATTGACGTTTTAAGGTGATTTTGCCGCTGATGGTTCCCACTGAACACTGATAAGAGGCTGCTCCTAGGCCACAATCATAAAACATGCTGGATATAGGGGCTCGCCAATCATAGATGATGAATTCTCCCGTTTCCTCATCCATTAATGTGGCAATACCAATGTATATTTGTTCTTCTGGATAAGTTAAACCACCTTCTTCTTCGATAAAGTCAATTCGTCCGAAATAAGGTGAGTGTAGCATTTTTCTTAGTTTGAGAGGAGTGCTGTGAGTCATACTTGAAAGTGCCCGTTGACGGTTGGCAGTTTCGACGAGTTGTGCTTCATCGCTGCCGCAATTATCCCAATAATTGAGTAAGGTATCCTTTAGTTCAGACTGTTTGACGACACAATCTTGTTCACTGAGGGCAAGTTGTTTTTTTATTTGCTCAAGGGTTACTTCTAACCTTGTGATTTCTGTTTGTCTTTCTTGGTCCTTCATTTTGGCCTCCATTGATCGAAAAATTTAATAGAATAAAAATTACATTGATTTGATAGACCTAGAAAGGTCATAATTAGGATTGTATCACAATACTGTTACTATAGCTATTGTGCTCAAAATCTGAAATTTTTTATGAAAAAAATCACAAGTATCTGAATAAGGATTTATTTGCATAAAAAAGACTTGATTTAGGGACTTAGCTTCTCTACGCTCCCCTTTTAAAAGCTGGGAGCCATAGAGAGACTAAGTCCCTTAGATAAAGGGGATAGTCTAACCCTATTTTTATTTTTTAGTTTTAAAGGCTATCGCCTCGTCAGCAGGTAAGGGGCGACTGAAAATATATCCTTGAATCCGATCACAGTTCAGTGTTTTTAGTAGATTGAATTGCTCTACGGTTTCCACGCCTTCAGCCACAATATGTAAGTCTAAATTATGCCCCATCTGAATAATCGATCCCACCAACTGTAATTGGGTCTGATCGACGCATATGTGATCAATAAAGCTCTTATCAATTTTCAAAATTTTCACAGGTAAGTTTTTTAAATAGGTTAAAGAGGAATAACCCGTTCCAAAATCATCTAAAGCCAACCTTATGCCAAAGTCACGTAGTTGTTCCAAATAGGAAAGGCTTTCATCAACTCTTTCAATTAAAATACTTTCCGTAACTTCCAGCTCCAGTTGTTCAGGTGAAATTCCTGCTGTGGCAATACTAGTATAAACATGCTCGACAAAGTCAGTCGCTAATAATTGTTTTGTGGAGATGTTTACTGCTACCTTTACATTCCCACGCCCCAGATCCTCTAGGCGACGGGCAAATCGGCAAGCTTCTTCGAGCACCCATTTTCCAATTGGTTGGATGAGGCCGCTATGCTCAGCTAAAGGTATAAACTGTAAAGGTGAAATATTGCCATACTCTGCGCTCTGCCAGCGCAATAAAGCTTCAAAACCCACGATTTCAAGACCGTGTACATCTAGCTGAGGTTGGTAATGGAGGTATAATTCTTTACGTTCTAAAGCCCGTCTTAGCCCGTTGGTCCATACCATCTTGTGATAAGCTTCCTCCATTAGCGATGGTTCATAAAATTTCCAGCGATTGCGCCCGGCCTCTTTAGCTGCATACATGGCACTATCCGCTTTTTTCAAAATATCTTCTACATTGTCGGCATCACTAGGGTAAAGTGCGACACCAATACTAGCAGACATATGAAAAGATTGTCCCATGACTTCATAGTCCTGACTTAGGGCTTCAAGAATATTATCGGCGACTTCGGCAGCATGTTTTCGATTTTTATCCCCTGAGACAATTACAATGAATTCATCGCCTCCCTGTCTTGCTACAAAGGCATTTTCACCAACAGCAGCAACGATATGCTGACCGGCAGAAATAATAACACGATCACCGCTGAAATGCCCAAAATTATCATTAATTGTCTTGAGATCATCAAGATCAATAAATAAAACAATCCCTTTGCCTTTACCAGCCCGCGCTTTAGTTAATTCTTTTTCCAACTCCAAATTAAGATTAGCCCTATTGGGTAGTCCGGTAAGTGCATCGTGAAAAGCCCTTTCTCTAATTTGTTCTTGGATATGCAATCTCTCGATCGCTACAGCGGCAAGATCACCAAATTGGCGCATAATCTCTACATCGTCTGTATTAACATAATGTATTTGTTCTTGCCAGCTAGCTACTAAAACTCCCTGCACCTGCCCACCATACTTTAAGGGTATCATAATGATACTCGTCATAGGATCAATAATCGGTTCCTGCATTCGTTGTGGAAATGTCTGATAGTTTTCGACATACAACATCTCACCTGTTTCATAGACTTGTTTTTGCATTCCACCTTCATTGGATGTAAAGTGCTGTATACGTTGTTCATGGAGTCCTGCTCCTTGTTGAATAGTAAACCCCTTGTCTGTAGATTCATACAAACTGATATAGCCATCTGGGGCTTTTACTAATTTTAAAGCACTATTTAAAATTGAATTCAAGAGTCCAGGCATATTGTCGACAGGACCTGTTAAAAGGCTTGTCGAGGCTCTGTATTGCTTTTCTCTGAGTAATAGCTGCTCTTGAGTTTGCTGACGATATGTTATTTCCTCCTGTAACTGTTGATTCATAGTACTTAAAGTTTCATTGATCGCCTGTATCTCTTCATTCATCGCAGTAAGTTCTTCATTGGACGTATAGAGTTCCTGAGTTCTCTCTTCTACCTTATATTCAAGTTTTTCATTAACCTGCCTTAAAGCGACTTCTGCTTTCTTACGCTCAGAGGCTTCTTCTTCTAAAGCTTTATTTTTTTCTGTCATTTCTCCCATCATCGTGAGTAAGTTTGCCGTCATCTGATTAAAATTTCGAGTCAAACTCCCAATCTCATCACTAGACTGAGGCACAAGAGAACTTGCAACCAAATTACCTTCACTAATCTCCCAGGCATAAGCCGCAAGGTCTTGTAATGGCTGAGTCAATCTTTGAGCGGCGAACCAAATGACAAGTCCTACCACACTGATAATAAGGAGCGTAATCATAGTTAACCATTTAGCCATCCGTGTCGCCGGGGCAAAAAACTCTTCTTCAGGTATAACCGTTGCCACCGACCAGCCAGCAAAAGGAACTGAAGAATAAAAAGCAATTTTTTTCTGTCCGTTATAGATATAACTTTTAATCCCAGATCCACCTGACATCATCAATAAACCTAATTCCGCTGTGGAGGAGTCAGGAAGATCGTTGATTTTTTTTTGCATGATATAACTTGGGTCAGGATGATAAACAAAGGTCCCATCTTGTGATAAAAGAATACCATAACCGTTTTGACCCGCCTTAAGACTTTGTGCAATTTTTTGCACATAGTCCAGGGAAATTCCTGCTCCAATCAGTCCTTGTGGAATGCCATTATCATCGATAATCGGCGCAACTGCAAAAATCGTGGGTGCTCCCGAAGTCCGAGACATTAGAGGTGGCGTCAGCTGTGTTCTTCCATCTGACATAATCGATTTAAAATAATCACGATTGCTAATATTCCCTTCAAAAAGCGAATAACCGTTAAGATTTTCTTGAACTGTATGATAGATTCCCTCACGATTGGCAGCATAAATATCACGAAAAATATCAGGATATTTTTGATGCAATGCCTTATTGCGACTCAGATTTAATTGATCAATTTGGTCAAAACCACTATTAATGGTCTTTGCTGCTGGTGTAGACGCAATGGTCTCCGGTTCCATGACGAGCGTTCTGCACCAAGTATCAATACCTTCCGCGGCTTTGTCTGTTGTTGCCAACATACTAGTGGTCAACTCTTGGCGAATGACCTGCTCAATATACCAATGAGCACCAAATCCCAAAGTTAGCAGCCCCACCACCAGTATCGGCATGACCCATAATAGCAATTTATTACGATAAGAGTAATTTTTAAACATGTTGTACCCATCCCCTCAAAATCACCAGGTTAAACTACAGTTATTAGATATCATTTGTAACTTTACCATGAGGATCTATGTGGAGAATTAGATTATATTAACACATATTTTGCGTCGGCGTGGGCCATCAAATTCACAGAAAAAAATGCCCTGCCAAACTCCTAGATATAAACTTTTGTTCAATATAGGGACGCTAACAGATGACCCGATCATAGAAGCTTTTACATGAGCGCGAGAATTTCCTTCACCATGTTTGTAAGTCAGTTTTGGCACCATACAATCCAGTGCTGCTAACATATCCTCTATCACATCGGGATCAGCATTTTCATTGATTGTGACTCCTGCTGTCGTATGGGGTATAAAGATATGACATAGACTGCTCTCTTCTTGACTTTGTCCCAATATTTCTACTACCTGATCTGTGATATTGATGAAACCCTCACAAGGAGTGTTGATGGTAAATTCTTTTATCATAGTTGCTAAAACCTCACCATTAGTTATTTTGTTTTGCTCTTTTATCATTTAATATCCACAAAGTTAAAAAAATGGCTTTATATAAAAATTATCCGTTCTTTAATTGACCGCCAGTTAAATTTTCTTTAAATATGGTGTAATAAACCCAAATTGCATTGATCAATAGTAATGCTCCTGTAAAAAGAAAGACAGACTGGATGCCCAAAGTACCTGCCATTTGTCCACCTAATATCGAGCCGAAAAACATACCTAAAAATTGGGCTGATTGATTATAACCAAAAGCTTGACCTGTAATAGAATCACAGGTACTTCGTTTGACTAGACTATTAATGGAAGGCAATAAGCCTGCCGTTGCCAATCCTAGCATAAAACGAAGTATTCCTAGTTGCAGGGGATTTTCAACAAAAGCTTGAGGGACGAAAAGTAGCCCTGCAACAATCAATGCTGCCAATAATACTTTTTGTGGTCCAATTCGATCGGATATTTTTCCTAGTTTAGGAGCAGCCATAATACTGGCAAAGCCTGAAGCAGCAAAAACTGCACCTGAAATTAGGGCAATATGAGTGTTATCTGATGATAAGTGAGTAATATAAACTGTTATAATAGGCTGTATTGACATAAGGGCTAGTTGCATAACGAGAGTTGTAATGAATAAACAAACGGATACTTTAGGATTGGGAAGGCATTTCCATACTTCACGAAAGCTAAGGCTAGTTTGTTTTCGTGAAGTTTTTTCTTCTTTAACAAACAGAAAAGAGACGATGAATGCAATGAAACACATCGCTCCAATTGCCATAAAATTCTCCCGAAATCCAATGACTTCGGCTAAATATCCTCCGAATAAAGGACCGAGTAAGGTTCCTCCAACTTGGCCGCTAAACAGTACACCAAGTGCCCAACCTGCTTCTCCTGTTGGTGATTCAGAGGCCACTAAGGTTACTACTGCTGATTGAAAGCCTGACATAGCGCCCTGCAGTATACGTAGAGCTGTCAATTGATACACATTGTTTACAAAACCCATGCAAGTCATAATGATTGATAACCACAAACTCGCACGTAAGATCATGGACTTTCGTCCATATTTATCGGCAAATTTACCCCAAATTGGCGAAAAAATAGCAAGACTGATAAAATTACTGCCAAACACGATACCTGACCATTTGGCAATGGACGCTGTATCATGAATGCCAAGATGATCAATATAAAGGGGCAATATGGGAGCCATTTGGCTCATTCCTACGGATACAATGAATACCCCAAACCAACAGGCGTAAAGATTTTTTTTCCAAATTTCCATCGTACCTCTAATTTCCTGCGATCGTCAATGATCTCACTTTAATTGATGGCGATGACACAGTGCTTTTAATTTGCAAATCATTTGCAATGTCTTCAATCTGATATAAGAGTTCATATAAATTACCTGATACCGTTATTTGATTAATAGGACGCCCCTGTTTGCCATTTTCAATGAGAAAACCAATGGCAGACAAGGAAAAATCTCCTGAAACAGTATTAATACCGGCATTGGTACCCTGTAATTCTACAATTAAAATGCCCTGATCTGTTTTTTCAATCAGGTCAGCCAAGGAGATTTGACCTGGCTTTAGATAAACGTTATGCGGTCCTACAGAAACCACTCCACTATATCCGCTTTTAGCAGCATGTCCCGTAGACTCAGCACCCGCTTTTTTGGCGGTTTTTCGATTATGCATAAAGTTAAGCAAAGTTCCGTCTTTAATCAATGCAAGTTTCTTTGTTGGATAACCTTCTGCATCAAAGGCTGCCCCACCAGGAGTATCTTCTTGCCAAGGATCATCGATCAATGTAATATGATCCCCAGCTATTTTTTCACCTAACTTTCCTTGTAAGCGTGAAAAGCCTTTTTCTACGACTTCGCCTGAAAAAATAGAAATAAAGGAATTGATAAGCTCCGTGGCAGTATCATACCGAAAGATAATTGGATAATTTCCCGTTGCGATGGAATCAGCACCTAATTTTGCAACAGCTTCCTGCGCAGCGGTTTCAGCAACTTTTTTGACATTAAGATCAGCGAAATTTTTCAAGGTAAAATCATATTCCCCACCTGTGGTCGTTTGTTTTCCATCACTTGCCATGAGATAAATTCCTGCCGATAGATTAGTGTATGTTGACTGACAATGTAGTCCTTTGGTATTGGCAATGATGGTTTCACCTTCAGATTTTGCAACGCTGGATTGAATTACTTTTTTTACAAGAGCATTGGCGGCAAGGGCTGTATTTTCCATTTCAAAAGCCGCTGCAATGAGGTCTTTTGGTGGAAATTTAGCAATGGATTCTGAGTATCGAGTAAGACTTTCATAATGATCAGCACCTGAGAATAATTCTTCCTGATCATCTAGCTCAATGACCTTAGCATTTTCCATTGCTTCCGTCACCAAGAGATCAATAGACTCTTCATCAAATTTTTCTGTAAAGGAATAACCCATTTTATTATGGTAAAGACCTCGAAAAGAGATACCGCCTTGTTCCGTAATGACATAATTTTTGACTTCCTGATCAACCACCTTGACTGAGGTAGACTTAGTGGAAGAATAAAATATCTCCATTTCGCTAAAGTCACGTTCTTTTCCTTTTGCAAATAATTTTTTTTGAAATTCTTGTATATCCAATTTTATTCCTCCTTTCTTCCGCCGACTGTAAGATCGGCGACTCTTAGCATGGGTTGACCGACGGTCACAGGAACGGTACCACTCATTGATCCACACATACCAATTTCATGTTTTAGATTATTTCCAACCATATCGATTTTCTTTAAGGTATCCATGCCATTGCCAATCAAAGTAGCCCCTTTAATTGCTTCGGCGATTTTTCCGTTACGAATGACATAACCTTCTCGTACATTAAAATTATAATCACCTGTCGCTGTATTCACTGAGCCACCACCCATATATTTAGCATAAATGCCAAATTCCGTGCTGGCGATGATCTCTTCTGGAGTGGACTTTCCTGCATCAATATAGGTATTATTCATTCGAGAGGTAGGAGCATAACGGTAAGATTCCCGGCGGCTGGAGCCTGTAGGAGCCATTCCCATTTTGCGGCCACCCAGTTTATCGATCAGATAACCTTTGAGTATTCCATTTTCAATTAAGAGGTTTCGCTGAGTCGGCATTCCCTCATCATCAATATTCAAAGAACCCCAGCTATTGGTCATTGTCCCATCATCATAGGCTGTGACAAGGGGCGATGCTACTTGTTGTTCTAACTGATCTGAAAATACAGAGGTTTTATAGGCAACACTTGTTGCTTCTAGACCATGACCGCACGCTTCATGAAAGAGAACTCCACCAAATCCATTATCAATGACAACAGGAAACTTGCCGGATGGAGCAAACTTAGCATCGAGTATGGTTTTGGCACTGCGAGCTGCTTCACGAGCATAGGTTTCAATATTGAGTTCATTCATGTATTCCAATCCGCCAAAATAACCCGGTCCGACAAAGCCCGTTTCTTTTTCGTTAGCCCTTGTTGCCATAGCACTAATTGCCATGCGGTTTCGACTGCGAATATCTTCAACGTAAACGCCCTCACTATTGGCGATTAATACATTTTGGACAGAGTCAGCAAAAACAAGATTGGTCTGAGTAATGACTGGATCATATCCTATGGCCGCTTCATGAGCTCTACGCATCCAATTGATTTTTTGTTTTTTGCTGATGCTGCTTGGCATGATTTTGATTTCATGGGCATTTTTTATGATACTTTTGCGTAAATCCATAATGATGTCTTCTTTTTGCCCTATGATTGCTTGTGCCGCACTGCGTGCAACTTTGATCAGATTATCTTCAGTCACGTCATTCGTATAGGCATAGATGGAAAAATGACCTTTGAAAATACGAATGCCAAGGCCAAAATCTCGTCCTGAGATTGCTTTTTCAATCATTCCACCAATCATTGTTAATGAATTACTCGTTTTGTCTTCTAAAAAAAGTTCTGCAAAATCGCCACCTGTCTCCACGGCAGCCGTAAGTACTTTTTCGATTGTTCTTTGTGATAACAAATTATCATTCCTCTTCTCTTATTTCTAACTACTGAATTAAATTCAGTTTTTTACTTATAAAATATATGGTTATTATATCCTATTTCAGAATAACCCATCTGTATACTTCGCTATTTCATCATGAAATCCCCTTTTCTTTTATAAAGTCTGTTTTAAAAAAATAAATCTCCTGAAAAAGCTCTCATTTAGAGTTTTTTCAGGAGATTTTATTGTTCAAATGGTGATCATTTTCTTTTTATAGATTGAGCAAACCATCCGAGTCCACCTAAAATAAAAGGATAGAGCCCAATCCATCCAGTGAAGGAATAAATTGCGATACACATGATCAGGGCCAGCACTACAAAATAGTGCCCAAATCCTTCTCTGGTTAATAATTTTAATGCTGCTGCCATGCCAATAATATATAGGGCAATAAAAATTGTACCAGGAAATTGGATTAAGAGTCCGATCTCTAAATTAAGCCATTCACTCATGATTAATACGGTGACCACAATCGGTAATAAGACCAGTAGTACACGATGTGGAGTTTGAAACTTCTCATGTAAAGAGTTAAAATACTCAGGAAAATCACCCTGACGAGCCTGGGCATAAACCAGACGAGAAAAACCAGCCATATAAGTATGAATTGTACCATAACAAGTAAGAAACCCTAATATCCCAGTGATAGCGCCAGCCCAGTGACCCCACCCTCTGCCAATCATACCAGCGAGAGCCGTTGCATTGGCAGGTCCAAGATAGGCATCAGTGCCGATCGTGGCAAAGACAACGGAAAGATACATAATATTAATAATCACAATCGATACACCTAAGCTTAAAGGAATGTCACGAACCGGATTTTCAAATTCTTCAGCCAAATGTACAACCATTTCCCAGCCGACAAAAGCCCAAAATAACATGGCCATGGACACCCCAATTGGTACGATCCCATGAGGGGCAAAAGGAAAAAAAGCTTTTTCTTCAATATAAGGTAATGCGGAAAATACGGCTGCCAATAATACGGCTGCCACTACACCAATGACTGCAACCTGCACTTTTCCTGATAATTGAATTCCGCGGTAATTAAAGAAGATTGCAATCAATAACATCCCTAAAGCCACCAATAAAACTTGGCGTGAACTTAAGTCAAATAAGGCGCTCAAATAATTGGCTCCAATTAATGCACAAACGGGGGCACCTACAGGCACTGTGCCTAAAAATAATGTGCCAGTGATCGCTCCCGCCCTATCACCAAAAGCTCTTCGTGCATAGGCGGCAATACCACCTGCATCAGGATATCGAGACGCTAGCTGCCCCAATGTCATCGCAAGTGGTATAGATAGCAATCCCATAAGCAGCCAACTCACTAAGGCTGCAGGACCAGCCAACTGGGCCGTTGCAACAGGTAAAATAAGCACCCCTGATCCAAGTACTGCCCCAATCGTAAGAGCCGCTCCTTGCACCCAAGAAATTGATGCTTTCAAATTAGTTTTTGTTCCACTCATAGTAATCATTCCTCCAATCGATAACAGATCTCGACATTTCTTAAGAGGCATCGTATCATGGTAGATATATATCTGTAAAATTGACAGTTTAGATATGTTGGATCAATAAAACTGATAGGAGAGGTATTTTTGATATGGAATTTCGTCAATTACAAGCTTTTTGTACTGTTGCTAATACCTTAAGCTTTACGCGCGCTGCTAATATGTTAGGCTACGCTCAGTCTAGCATTACCAATCAAATACAGCTTCTAGAGAACGAATTGGATACAAAACTCTTTGAACGTTTAGGAAAATCCATCGCATTAACGACTGAAGGGGAATGTTTTTTAACCTATGCAAAACAAATTCTACATCTTTCATTAGAGGGCAAAGAAGCTGTCTCCGGCTCTACCAGCCCCAAAGGTTCTATTACTATTGGAGCCCCAGAATCCTTATGCGTTCTTCGTTTACCCCTGTTATTACAAGAATACCGAAAACGTTATCCTCATGTAAAAATATCACTTAAGACGGGTACTTGCAGTGAATTTGATTACTGGCTGCGAACCCATCTCATTGATATTGCTTTCTTCTTACAACCAGAGGCTTCTCACCCTGAACTAATTACTCATACTCTATTTCGCGACCCAATGGTGATTGCAGCTAGTGCTGATCACCCTCTCATCACCAAAGGCAGCATTCAACCGACAGATTTGCATGGAGAAACTTTAATTTTAAGTGAAAGCGGCTGCAGTTATCGAGTCATTTTAGAAAATATGTTAGCTACCGCTGGTGTATATCCGGCTTCCATTTTAGAATTCAGCAGCGTCAGTGCTATGAAACAATGTGCCATCAGTGGCCTTGGCATCACGCTATTGCCACAGCTTGCTGTAACTGCAGAAATTGCAACAGGTCAATTAGTCAATCTCAATTGGGTAGGACCTGATTTTAATATCTCGGCTCAAGTTGCTTATCATAAAGATAAATGGTTATCCCCTGCTCTGGCGGCTTTTTTCAAATTAACCACAGAAATATTAAAATCATAAAGAAAACTTGACTTCGGTCAAGCCTCAGCGCAGACCAAAGCTTTAGTTGCCCTTACTTGTAATCGAGAAAGTGTTATACTTTCTGATTACGTAAAATAACCTCCTGCATAATTCCACATGGTGAATTCTTGCAGGAGGTTTTATCGAAGAGTTGTATCACTATTATTTTGTAGGCAACAGATCCTCACTGGTAATCTTTTTACTAATCAGTGCATAACTGATTGCGCCAATCAAACAGAGTACCCCACTAACGACAAATACATAATCAAAGGAATTCGTTAGTTTTAATATATATCCTGTTCCAATGGGCGCTAATGTTGCGCCGATAAAGCTAGCAAAATTTTGGATACCGCCAAAAGTCCCCACTGCTTCAGATGGAGTTAAGTCACCGACTAAGGCCCATAAAACGCCCACTCGCAGTGCACCAGCAAATAGACTGATGGTTATTAATACCATGGCCCAAGTCGTATCCTGAATATAGTTGACTGGAATGACTGCAACTGCTGCTAAGATGCACCCTCCCACAGTAGGGACTAAACGTGCACGAATCACATTCATGCCTCTTTTTATTAGATAATCAGATATCCATCCACCAATTGGTACTGCGATAACGCCTGCAATAAATGGAATAGCCGCTACCCAACCAGCCTGGGTCAAACTCATACCTCTATGGGTTGTTAAATAAGTCGGTAACCATGTGAAATATAACCAAAAAACATAAGAACTACCGATGTTGCCAATATTAAACCACCATGATGTGGGATGATTGAATAAAGCCCAGAAATTCACTTTTGCTTTATCTTCTGTTTGAACCAATTGTGTTGCTTTATCATTCATATCTTCTTTGTAATACTTTATCCATAAAAATGCAATCACAAAACCAGTCACACCTAGAGTAATGAACATACCTCTCCAGCCCATCCAAATAAGTAGGAAGGTCAGTAAGGGCGGTGCAAAACCATTTGCAATTTTTGGTCCTAAATTAATAATCGAAGACGCCATTCCTCTCTCTTCTGGTCGAAAATACTGCTGGGTAATCTGCCCGCCAATGATAAAAAATGGTGCCTCGGCAATTCCTAGTATCATTCTGGTTATATACATTGACATGAATCCTTGGACAAATCCTCCAGCGATTGTAGCTAGGGACCAGATAACAATTCCCCACATAAAAATCTTCTTGGTACCAAATTTATCAACAAGCCAACCTGCTGGTAAATTCGCTAATGCATAAGGCCACATAAAGGCAGATAATAGTAACCCCATTTGAACTGGATCAAGACCAAATTCTTGACCAATTGTGGTATTTGCAATGCTCAGATTAACACGATCTAAATAATTAATGACTGATCCTAGTAACATAACAATAACGATTGTCCATCGGTAATCCAGCATCTTACGGTAATTTGCAACTGCTGCTATCATTTTTCTCTCCCTTACATTCAATAATTGTTTTTTAGTTCTTTTAAAACTTTCATGATAGTATTTTTTAACTCTAAAAATACTATCATAACCGTCTTTTCGATTTCCTGCAACTAAGTCTAGATATTTGACACAAAATAAACCAGTCGCCTCTTCAATCATGCGACTGGTTATAGATAGATTACTCATCATTTTATATTCTGCTGAGTTTCACAAAAATATTGAAGTTTCTCCATCCATTGGGATGAGTACATGATCCATGAGTCCTTCTTCTTTTAGATGATTACGTAAATCCGCTCTAGATACAAGGCAATGATTAATGGCTTCCATGTGTACAGCAATAATTTTAGATGTTGAAGCTGCTTGGCAAACTGCTGCAACATCTTCTGCTGTCATTGTAATGGGATCACCAATATTAAAGCGGGCTCCTCCTGCATTGACGACAATGATATTTGGTTGATATGTGTTTATTATTTTTGTTATTTCCTGGAAATAAATAGTGTCTCCAGCAATATATAAAGAGGGTTCTCCTTTGCTTTCTAAGACATAGCCTGAAACAGGAGCCATTTGTGTGGCAATCTCTCCTGTCCCATGTTGTCCAGCAGTACGATGTATGGTGATTCCTTCCCAAAAAAATTCATCCATAATCGGATGTATCCTTAAGAAACCTAATTTTTTTAACTTTTCCTCATCTTCTGGCTGGCACAAGATCTCTATGTTCCGAGGAAGCTGCTCGGCTGCCGCATCATCAAAGTGATCACGATGAGTATGAGTCAGTAATACCCCATCAATATCTTGCCAATCCAATTGAAGAGTCAGCTCAACAAGAGGGTTACGCTGGCTATTTGGAGAATTAACAATGGGTGGCATGACTCCAGCTTCTCCTAACATTGGGTCAACTAATAACTTTTTCCCATTTATTGAAACAAGTAATGTAGCATGACGTAGAAGTTGCACTTCCATTTACAATCACGTCCTTTTGTTATGTTCTGAGTTTATTTTACCATTTGATCTGGCAAAAACCCATTGTGCCATGTAAGAAGATAGAGATTATTTCTTACATCATGAAAGGAATGAATAACATGATTGACCATACGGATCAACAAATTTTAAAATGCCTGCAACAAGATTCCCGTATGCAGTGGCAAGAAATTGGTAAAATCGTTCATTTAACTGGCCAAGCTGTCGCCACGCGCATTCGTCGCATGCAAGACGATGGAATCATTGAAGCTTTTACCATTACTCTTAATTATGAAAAATTATGTAAGCCTATCTCGGCTTTTATTACAGTCTTTATGAACTCATCTAATCATACACCTTTTCGCATATTTATAGAAAACCACAGTGCAGTAGTAGAAGCCCATCGAATCAGTGGTGAGGGTTGTTACTGGTTAAAAATCACTATTGCTGACCAGAAGGAATTGAGTGAATTTCTAGATGGCATATTGCTTTACGGTAATTATCGAGTTAATCTATCAATTGATAAAATAAAGTAAAGGATTGACTAAGAATATCCATGTAGTTTCCTTCTTTCATTTTATATAGGATCAGATTTTAAGTTCTTATTAGTGATTTTCAAAATTTTATAGTAGGTGAATCCTATGGTAAATATTACGTTTGTTATCGTTCCCTTATATGAAGTATAATTTGAGTAGCACCTAGGAAACTATAAAATGAACAAGGATGACTGCATGAAGAAACAATTTTCTCTTACTTTTATCACTCTATTATTGTTATTAATGAGTCCAATATCGGCAACAGTCAATGCTGCCTCTTATGCTATCCCTACCCAAAATCAAGATAGTAGTAAACTTCTAGGATCTCAAAAAAGTTCACTAAAAGGCAAAGTCATTGTTATTGATCCTGGTCATGGCGGTAGTGATACTGGAGCCATCGGTCCTAGTCATATTGCTGAAAAAAACGTAACTCTCACCATAGCCCGTGATCTTCGAAACTTATTGTCTGATGGCGGTGCCAAGGTGATCTTAACTCGGACGTCTGATCAAGATGTTGCTTATGATGGAGCCACAGATATTGATGAACTGCAAGCTCGCGTTGATATCGCGAATCAGGCTAATGCAGATTTATTTATCAGTATTCATGCTGACGCCTTTGCTAATGATGTAAATGGTACAGCCACATATTTTTATCCAGGTAGTAGCGATTCTCTTGCTCGTTTTGTACAAGGAAGTATGATTGGCCAAATGAAGTTGTATGATCGAGGCGTTTTACCTAATGACTATTACGTTCTTAAATATACAAACATGCCATCCATCTTGACAGAAGTTGCGTTTATTTCCAATCCTAAGGAAGAAAAGTTACTTGCGAGCTCTAGTTTTGACAGAAAAGTTGCCCTTGGTATTTTTAATGGAATTAAGAAATATTTCCTTGCCCAATAATAGGTTTTACGTAGCAAAAATAGGAATTGTGATTAGAAAAACGAAGAGGCTGTGGTAAAACTCATGAGTGAGTTATCCATAACCTCTTCGTTTTTCTGTAAATGATCCCTTTATTAATTAACGTAAACTTTTACCAAATAATTGTTTGTCTTTCTGGCGTCTATGAACTTCCTTTTGAAAAATGTATTTGGTGATTTCTTCTTGCTTTTCTTCTGGAAATTCAATGAATTTTATCGCTGTAGTGATCATACCTCGAGGTGTTTTAGGAAATATGACACGGACAATTTCACCTTTGGCCTCAATTGCAATTTCATCAGTAAGGGGCAACAAAATATGAATATCTGAATCCTCAGGCAGTGGCTCCTCTAGAACAACCTGAACCCCACCAGCGCTAAGATCTTTCGTAAAGGTCGTAATTATTTTCTTTTTTTCATCCATAAATTCAATCTTTACATCTAAAGCGATTGACAACCTTACATGTTCACGCCGTTGTACTCTTCTCATATTCATCGGCAAAGAAATTTCCCAAAGATCCTCACCGCAGCTATCTTTGAAACTGATCAGCTCACACTCAAAAAAATACGAGCATCCTTCAGCAGCAATGCGTGCATTTAATATAGTGCCGATCTCAGTTTGCAGAGAGTGACAATAACTCCCCTTCATAAAGGGAGGCGTTATGAGGATCGACCCTTCACTAATTCCTTCAATACGGCTCAGATAGATACTATTTTCTTCAGTTTCTGGATTTTTTTCGAGAATATCAATATCACGTGCTAGCCTTAGAAAATCCATGGACTTAATTCTCCTTTATGACCACTGTAAAAAGCAGCTAACATTTCTATTATCACTATAGCAAATATCTCCTTAATTTTGAAACATTTTTTACTATATTGGCATAATTTGTGCAATAAAATTTTAAAATGCTAAAATACGTGCTGGATTTTCCACAACAATCTTGTGAATGTCTCTATCCGATACTCCGCATTGCTCTAATGCTGGGACAATAAAGTCAATTAAACGACTATAGCCATCCCCTCCACCATGTCGAGTTGCCAACTTGGTAAATATATCATTGCCAATGACCAATTGGTCTGCATATCCATCTTTGATCAATGTCATAATTCCTGATAAAGAATACCAATCAGGATAATGAGCAATTCCTAGTGGTTCATTGTCTGCTTCAAACCCCATAGGCGTAAAAGAAAGAATAAATCCTTTGGCAAGTAATTCTCTATGGAAACTAATATCAAAAGGTACATGTCCAGGATTGTTCACAAGTTCTTTAATTGATAAAAATCCCATTAGAAATTGAATATGACATAAAATTGTCTTTTCTGGAATGCATCCACCTCTTAAAAGAGGTGGTAGTACATGCTGCCTTACCTCATCTGCTGTAACATCTGTACCCAGATGAACTTGCAGGGAAATACCAGTTTCACTAGAGACCAAAGCAGCGGCTTGCAAATAACTATCAAGTTGCTCTGTAGGCACCTCATAGGCTGCCTTGATATGACCAGGTAAAATCCCTGTATCACCTATGCCTTGTGCAATTTCTCGCTTCAAAAAATTCCTAAACTCTTCAAAGGTCATGGTATGATACTGAAGAGGCCAGGTATCTTCAGCGTAGAGACCTGTAGAAGCGATAATATTGACTCCAGTGGCCTCGGAAATTCGTCGTAGAACGATCAAATCATCAGATGAACTTCGGATACCAGGTGCACTCACCTCAAGAAGGGAGTTGCCTCCTCGGGCTTTAAAATCGGCAAGTTCAGCGGTCATGACAAGTTCATCATCGAGTTTCATATTATCGAGAGATAAAAGAATATTATGACGCAAGTTTGAACGATTTTCTAAGGTTAACTGATCTTCTGCTTTTATAGTATGACGGCATGGAAGGAAGCTCTTTTTCCTAACGCGACTCCGAAACATAGAACAGTCTGAGAACACATGTTCATGCATTGAAGTAAAACCCAATTGAAGTGGTGAAATAGGTCCACAAACAGTCATGATTTTTTGTGACATCATATCTCTCCATTCTCTTACTTATCACTATTTTCTCATCCTATCATATGCCTATAGAATGATGATGGGAACATTATAAAATTATCTTCTTTTTTAGTTTTTTTTCTATATAATATATGATATAGAAAAAATTCCAAACGAAAGGTACTTCCATGACTAATTCAGAAAGAAACTTTAGCCTAATTAATGTAACTGCGACTCCACTTCAGCGCAGAATGGCTTTGATTACAGCAATTTTAATCACTGCTGTTTCACTCATTACGTTACCTTTTGCTAATAAAGCTTCGATTGTGATTCCTTCTTTTTTACCAATCTTTACTGGAATTGTTTTTTCTTTTGACTTGATTACTTCTTATTTACTATTTGCCCAGTTTCGCGTGACATGCTCGTTGCCAATTGTTATCTTATCTGGAACCTATCTTTACTCTAGTTTAACAGCCTTTCTTTTTCTCGTCACATTCCCTGGAACTTTTTCCGATACAGGTTTGTTTGGAGCAAATACGCAAACGGCTACCTGGTTGTGGGTTTTTTGGCATGGAGGATTCCCCATTGGGATATTATGTCATTTGCTAATGAGTAATGCCAAAGTAAAATTTTTGCTCACTCGAAAACATGTTTCTTTTTTATCTCTATTAATCATCCTATTGATCGTAACAGCTACGATCTTGATTATCATCTTTACAACAAAATATACTCACTTATTGCCAACAATTATTGAACAGGGAAATTATTTTGCATTGACTACATCAGGTATAGGTCCTTTGATTTGTCTTTTGAACTTAGGAACTGGTCTTTATTTACTTTATTATACTCGTTGCCGATCCATTCTCCATTTATGGCTTGGAGTAGCTATACTTGCTTCTTTACTTGATTCTACCAATACGCTTTTATCCATAAGCCGTTACACATTTGGCTGGTATGTTGCACGGATTAATAGTCTCTTTTCGTCCACAGTCGTATTAGGTGCCCTCATGTATGAAGTGAATTCACTGTATATTACAATTTCTCAGCGTGAAGATTTCTTTCGTGCGATTTTCGAACGGGCAGGTATTGGTATGTCCATCACGGATCTAAAAGGTAATCATCTGCGCAGCAATCGAATACTGCAAAAATTCCTTGGATACACTGAAAAAGAATTTGAATCTCTAACCCTCAATGACATTACACAATCTGAAGAATGCATAGCTGAAGCCCCTTTACTTAACCAACTCATCAATGGCGAGCAAGATACTTATCAGCTTGAAAAACGCTACATTTGTAAAGATGGTCAAGAAGTATGGGGGCGCCTTACAGCTTCCTTGGTAACGGATCTAGATGGTGAATCATCCTATGTAATTCGCATGGTCGAAGACATCACACAACGTAAAGAAGCTGAAAGAATGATTAATTATCTGGCATTTCATGATCCATTGACTAATTTACCCAATATGCGAATGTTTAGGGAAAAGCTGAAAGAAGCGTTACGATGGCTTTCTCAAAATGATGGAATGTTTGCTGTATATTTTATAGACTTAGATGGTTTTAAATCTATAAACGATAATTTTGGTCACGATGTAGGAGATTTATTGTTACAGGCTGTTGCGATGCGCCTTAATTCTTGCGTTCGTAAAGGTGATGTGGTCGCTAGAATGGGCGGTGATGAATTTACAATTCTCTTACCTTCTATTGACAATAAACAAGAAGCAATCACGATCGCTGAGCGAATCGTAACCACCTTACGTGAACCTGTTATTCTTCAAGGATATACAATCGAAGTGACAACAAGCGTTGGACTTTCCTTTGCTCCTGATGATGGTATGGACGGTGAAATACTCATGAAAAAAGCCGATACAGCTATGTATCTGGCTAAAGAAAGCGGAAAAAATAACTATCGATCAACACAATATATAAGCTGAGGGGAAAGGGACTATATTTCATATATGAAACATAGTCCCTTTCCCTATTGTTTTTCTATGAACGCCAAAAAGCCTGTTGCATCATTCTATTATTCGTTAATAATGCGGAGTACTACACACCAAGTAGATCAATTGCCGTCATTGCCATCGCTTTAGCACCTACGAGCAGTCGTTCTTGGGCATAGTCAGATCCTGCAGCAAGAGCAAACTCTGTTGTATGTGCTACGATGTCCTTACCAATACGAAGATCAGGATGGAGCGTTGGCGCTATGTGGCTGACATTGCCGACATCCGTAGATCCGCCTGCATCATTTGATTCAAGAACAGTCACTGGTTCACCTAATAGAGCCATATTTTCTTTGTATAATTCCATCAGCTCTGGATCATTGATTAATTCTTGGAACAACGGTTCATAATGTACAGTTTCTACAGTCGTTCCAGTACTTAAGGCTACTCCTTCTGCTAGTCGCTTTACGGCTGGAATGACTGTATTTTCTAAATAAGAAGATGATAAGGCTCGTATGGTAAATTTCCCTTCAGCGTGATCCGTTACAACATTTGGTGCAATTCCGCCTTTAGTAATAATTCCTGCTAAGATAGTCTCTTGGGTAAAGGTCTGGCGCAAAGTCCTGATTCCTTGATAAAACATAACAAGAGCATCAAGAGCATTAATACCTTTATCTGTTTTACTGGCTACATGAGCAGCCTGACCACGGAAAGTTACCTTCAAAGGATGAGTTGCATAAGAACTTCCCCCTATTGAGTTATCATCAGAAGGATGGACGATCAATGCCGCTCTTAACCCATCAAAAACTCCATCTGCTGCCATGGTGACTTTGGCCCCGCTCGTCTCTTCTGCAGGGCAACCAATCAAATAGGAAGTAGCTCGTTCACCAACAACCGCAGCAAATGCTACTGCAGCACCAAAGCTCATAGCGGCAATCAAATTATGACCACAAGCGTGACCGAGTTCTGGTAAGGCATCATATTCAGCTAAAAAAGCAATATTAGGTCCAGCATTTCCTTTACTTGCGATAAAGGCTGTTTCATAGCCACTAATGTTCTGTTTTACTGTAAAACCATGCTCTTTAATCCTGGCGTGCAAAAGCTCAGAAGCTTGGTATTCTTCTCTTCCGAGTTCTGGATTTTGATGTAAGGTTAAGCTAATTTGTTTTAATTCAGGAGCCATCTGATCCACTATACCAATAATTTTTTCTTTTAATGCTTGCTTATCCATATGATTCATAACTACCTTCCCACCTCATTTATCCAAATCATTCATCGATCAAATTCAATCGATTGTAGCACTTTCAGTGATTTCCAGACCACCTACATCCCTTTCGCTGCTGAGTCGTGCCATGGTTCCTAGTGGTAGTGTGGCTTTTTCTGTTGTGTGCCCAAAATACAAATTATAAAGAACTGGTTTATTGAGTTTTCCTAAACGATCTCTTAAGACTTCTTCGAGGGTAAAGCTAGGAGGATCATCTTCATCACAATCGCTGCATACAGCAACTACGATTCCAGCTGCATCTTGTAGTTTGCCAGCTAAGGATAATTGGGTCAACATGCGATCGATGCGATAAGGAGCTTCACCCACTTCTTCAATACAGAGAATTTTTCCACGCGTATCGATTTCATAGGGAGTGCCCAGTGTGGACACAATCAAACTGAGATTTCCTCCTGTTAGGTATCCTTGGGCTTTTCCTGGCACAATAAATTCAGGAGGAAGGTATAGAGGTGGATTAATCACAGATCCCAAAGGGCTAGAAGTCATCAAAGTGCGAGAAAAATAATCCCACGTATAATCAGATAGAACTTTTCCCATATCCGATGCTACCATAGGTCCATGAAAGGTAACAAGACCTGTACGTTGGCCAATACTCGTATGTAAGGCTGTAATATCACTATAGCCAACAAATACCTTCGGATGGGATTGAATAATTTCATAATCTAGTAGCTCTAAAAGTCGCATGGTTCCATAACCACCACGGAGACAAAAAATTCCGTCAATCTGCGGTGAGGCAAACATGGCATTAATATCTGCAGCCCGATCTGCATCTGATCCAGCGAGATAACCTAAGGTTTCCTCTACTGTCCTACCAAGCTCAATTCGAAAGCCTTGTTCTTCTAACCACTTCACACCTGCCATAGATAATTCTATATTTCCAGGGCTAGCAGGAGCGATGATACCAATAGTATCTCCTGGATAGAGTTTCCTGGGTTTTACCTGAGAAATAGAGTGCATACAATCGTCTCCTTATAAAATCCATTAAAAAGATATGCGCAGTATAAACTGCGCATTCTTTATTTTTCTATATAGGCTGCCTTAAAGTCGGCAAGGCCAAGAACTGACCAAAAGTAACCTTTTACATAGGGATTGGCTACAAAAGGCTGGGTTGTATAGTAGATGGGAATGATGACAGCATCATCAAATAGAATTTTTTCTCCATCGTGCATGGCTTTCATGCGAACTTTTTGATCATTCGTCTCTTGAGCCTGTTCGACTAAATGGTTATAGGCTGGATTGTTATATTTGGCATCATTGCTTGAGTCTTTAAAGACATCCATAAAAGTCATAGGATCAGCATAATCACCGATCCATGAGGCCCTTGCAATTTGAAAGTCGCCTTGAGAACGGGATTCTAAGAATACTTTAGATTCTTGATTGGTTAAGGTAACTGTCACTCCTAGATTTTGCTTCCACATTTCTTGAATGGCTTCGGCAATGGATTTATGCATTTCGCTGGTATTAAGTAAAATAGTAATGGGTGGTAAGCCTTTTCCGTCAGGATAACCAGCTTCAGCTAACATTTTTTTTGCAAGTGCTGCATCTTCCACTGCATAATTACCGCCTTCTTCTCGAAAATCCTTACCTGTGGCAGGATTAATAAGGCCAGGTGCTACCCACCCATAGGCAGGTTTTTTACCACCTTTAATAACATTTTTCACCAAGGCTTCACGAGTAATTGCCAGTGCAAAAGCTTTGCGGACTTTAGGATTATCAAAAGGAGCTTTTTGCGTGTTAAATACATAATAATAAGCGCCTAAGTAAGGGGCAATCTTCAATAATCCAGCTTGGTTCAGCCGATCTTGCTCGACCACAGGAGGTTCCACCATCATATCCACTTGATTATTTTCTACCAATGCTAATCGAGTGGTCTGAGAATCACTGATTGGCCACTCCATTTTGCTGAGTTTAACAGCTCCTGCATCCCAATATTGATCATTTTTTATAAAATCAATTTTTCCGTTATGAGTCCAATTGCTGATCTTAAAAGGACCATTGCCAATTAAGGTCTTTACATCAATCGCCCACAGATCCCCACCTGTAGTAAGGATCTTTTGGTTCACAGGATAAAAGGCATGGAAAGCAACGAGACCTAAAAAATACGCTGTCGGTTTTTCTAAAGTAACTTCTAATGTTTGATCATTCAAAGCCCTAACTCCGACTTGATCTGCCTCGACTTCTTTTTCATTGTAAGCTTGAGCATTTTTAATAGGAAATAACATATAGGCATTCTCTGAAGCAATTTCAGGATCTAAGGCTCGCTTCCAGGCAAAAACAAAATCGTGGGCAGTGACCGGTTCGCCATTAGACCACTTGGCATTAGTGCGTAAATGAAATACATAAATTAGCCCATCAGGAGACACTTCCCATTTTTCCGCTACACCTGGTCCTGGCTGATCCTTAGCATCAAGTCTTGTCAATCCTTCAAAAATCTGCAATTCAACAAGGGATTCAGGAATAGCTGTTGATTTAGCTGGATCCAAAGTAGATGGTTCAGCCTCTAAGATATAGCGAAGATTTTGTTCATTGCCACCACTGCTGGATTTTTTGCAACCTGCCCCTAAGGCGGTGAACATGACCATTACCACGAGTAAGGCAACTATTTTTTTAGCTGACATGATCACTTCTCCCTATGATCAATTGCTCATAGATGATTTTTCCAAGGCTAGCAACTAGCTGTAGCCCTTGATAGTTTTCTTTTAAGTCTGCAGTCAAAATGCAAATTAAATAAGAACCATGGGGTAAAAATAGAATACCTCCATCATGTTCGACTCCATCTAAGGTGCCTGTTTTATGAGCTAGTATTGTAGTTTCTGGTAGGTAAAAGGGCAGTTTATCTCGAACTTGCTGTCGTTTCAATATATCGATCATCAGTTCTCCATATTCCTGAGGCAAATGTAATTTTTTCTCAATAATTTCAAATAAAAGAATGAGATCAGCTGCGCAGATTTCATTTTCTTTACCTGATTGAGCTGCCTCAAAATCCATCATTTGGCGACGAAGGACTGTTGATTTTAATCCAAGCTTGACCATTGTTGTATTGACAGCATCCATACCGATGAGATCAATGAGTCGATTAGTCGCCGTATTATCACTGAGAATAATCATCAAAGTGACAAGTTCTCTAATCGTCATGGTAATATTCGGACGCAGTTCTTGAAGAATGCCTGCACCACCTACCCACTGACTACTTTCAATCGTGAGAAAGTCATCCAGGTGAATCATACCAGCGGCAGCTTGCCGCATGATTTCATACATAATGGGAACTTTAATCATACTAGCTGCAGGAAATATCATATTCGGATTGAGTTCTAATCGTTCCTGAGTCGATTGATCTACAATGATGAGCCCCCAACGTCCAGTATAAGTCCCTAATAAGGCTTCGATTTTTTGTCTTAATAACTCCATATCTATACTCCATTTCTTAGTATTGGTCTTATATTACACCTTATGTAGCAAATGACAAGCTACCATATGATTTGTTCCTACATTCTTCAAAGTTGGTTGCTGCTCGCTACAGATCGGCATCACGTGGGAGCAACGAGTACGAAAAGTACATCCTGAGGGCGGATTGATGGGGTTTGGTACGTCGCCCGCCAAATGAATAGGAGTTCTTTTGGCCTCTATGATTGGATCAGGAATGGGGATGGCAGATAAAAGTGCTTGGGTATAAGGATGCTGAGGTTGACGATATAGTTCATTAGTTGCTCCGATTTCAACAATTTTCCCAAGATACATCACTGCAACACGTGTACTGATATGTTTTACCATCGCTAAATCATGAGCAATGAATAAATACGTCAATCCAAGCTTATCTTGGAGACTTTTCAGTAAATTAACCACTTGTGCTTGAATGGAAACATCTAAGGCAGAAATGGGTTCATCACAAATGATAAAACTAGGATTAATGGCGAGTGCACGGGCGATTCCAATGCGTTGCCGCTGACCACCGCTAAATTCATGAGGAAAACGATTGGCATGTTCTGGATTTAATCCCACCATCTGCAGTAATTTGACAATACGTTCCCTACGCTCAGCTTTCCCAGTCACTAGATGATGAATATCCAAAGGCTCACTGATAATATCCCCTACCATCATTCGTGGATTCAAAGAAGCATAAGGGTCCTGAAAAATCATTTGCATCCCTTGACGTAACCGTTTTTCTTTATCAGGTCGATCAATGATTTCACCGTTAAATAAGATTTCGCCAGCAGTTGGTTTATAGAGATGGATAATACTTCTTCCCGTCGTAGATTTTCCGCAACCACTTTCGCCAACAAGTCCTAAGGTTTCTCCTTTACGTATAGTAAAACTTACATCATCTACCGCTTTTAGATGGGCAATAGGGCGACCAAAGAAATCAGTGCGAGCTGTAAAATATTTTTTCAAATGGCGAACTTCTAAAATCGGATCTTGCTCCATCACTCTTTCACCTCTCTCGTAGGTTTTGGTGCATCAGCATGTTGTAACCAGCACTTTACACTGTGCCCTGGACTTACTTCCGTCGTCTCAGGATACTGTTTTGTACAAATGGTCATAGCATAGGAACAGCGAGGATGAAAAGGGCAGCCTATTGCAGGATGCAAAAGATCAGGCGGCTGACCTTCAATGCCAATGAGCTCTTGTTGCTCGACATCCATGCGAGGGACGGATTGCAAAAGACCCCAAGTATAGGGATGCTGGGGCTCATGGAAAATTTCCTCTGCCGTTCCCACTTCAGCAATTTTGCCAGCATACATGACAATGACCCGACTGCAAAGAGTAGCAATAACGCCTAGATCATGAGAAATTAAAATAATGGCCGTATTTAATTTGCTTTGTAAGTCTTTCATTAAATTAAGAATCTGGGCTTGAATGGTTACATCAAGAGCTGTCGTTGGCTCATCGGCAATGAGTAATTTAGGATGACAAGATAAGGCCATGGCAATCATCGCCCGCTGTCTCATACCACCACTAAATTGATGAGGATATTCTTTGATACGCTCTTTTGGTGACGGGATGCCGACCAAACGAAGCATCTCAGCGGCCTGTGTATAAGCTTCCTTTTTACTGATCTGTTGATGCAATTGTAATGACTCAGCAATCTGCATCCCGATGGTCAATACTGGATTGAGGGATGTCATTGGATCTTGAAAAATCATACCGATTTCATTACCACGAATTTTTGCCATTTCAGATTCAGATTTTTGCAGTAGATCTACACCTTCAAACAATATTTTCCCGGTCTGATATTTACCAGGCGGAGTGGGAATCAACTGCATGATGGAATGAGCTGTTACGCTTTTACCACAACCCGATTCTCCGACAATGCCAATGATTTCTCCAGGAAAAACCTGAAAGCTTATTTGTTCAATGGCCTTTATTGGACCAGCATAAGTAGCAAAGGATACGGACAATTTTTGTACATCTAATAAAGGTTTTATCATGTTACCTCCTCAGCGCCGTGCGCGGGGATCAAGAGCATCTCGTAAACCATCCCCAAGAAAAATAAAAGCGAGCATTGTGATACTGATGGCCATAGCTGGAAAAAATAACTGATAAGGGTACGAGCGTAAACTCGTTACTCCTTCAGACGATAATACTCCCCAACTTGCCATAGGAGCCGCTACACCAAGGCCAATGAAACTAAGGAATGCTTCAGTAAAAATGGCTTCAGGAATGGCAAGGGTCATCGTAATCATAATAGGTCCCATGCAATTGGGAATCAAATGACGAATCAGAATGTGCCAGTGACTGGCACCAAGAGTTCGAGCTGCTAGTACATATTCTTGCTCTTTTAAACTTAAAATCTGGCCACGGACAATGCGAGCCATACCTAGCCAATAGGCAATCCCTAAAGCGATAAAAATATTAGTCAGTCCTGGTTTTAAAACAACCATTAACAGTATGACATATAGTAACATGGGAATACCATATAAAATATCAACAATATTCATCATCATTCGGTCAATTCGACCGCCTAGCAAACCAGCAATACCACCATAGATCACTCCAATGATAAGATTGATTAAGCTGGCGACGATGCCAATGGATAAAGAAATCCGAGCACCATAGAGAACACGGATAAACAAATCCCGCCCTAAATTATCAGTGCCAAACCAATGTTCTTTACTTGGTGATTGATTGGCCTGCAAAAGATTCTGATCAGAGTAAGAAAGCTGAGACATCCACGGGCCGAATATGGCAATACAAATGATAAATAGAGCTGTATATAAACCAATCATTGCTAATTTATTTTCTTTTAAACGTCGCCAAGCATCTTGTCCATAGGTTGTCATAGGACGTTCCTTTGATTTTATACGATCCGTACGTATGAGGGGAGCAAATGATTCTTTATTTAATTCCATCCTTTAGCCCCCTTGCTTTTCATTCAATTTGATACGAGGATCGAGATGTGGATAAATGAGATCCACAATTAAATTCAGACCAATGACGAGCAAACTATAAAAAATAGTCACACCAAGAATCACTGTATAATCACGATTATAAATACTCGTCACAAAATGTCGTCCTAAACCTGGAATCGCAAAAATAGTTTCAATAATAAAACTTCCCGTTAATATACCCGCTGCCATCGGTCCAATGTAAGTGACTATGGGGATTAAAGCATTTCGCAAGGCATGACGATAAAGGATCAATCGTTGCGGCAGTCCTTTAGCTCGTGCTGTCTTTATATAATCTTGAGTTAAAATATCGAGCATACTTGAACGAGTCAGGCGCACAATAAAGGCTGTCGGCTGAGCAGCTAAAGCCACAGCGGGTAAAATCATATATTGAACATCTCCCCACATGCCTGCTGGTAATAAGGAAAGTTTAACAGCAAATACATAGACCAGTATTGTAGCAATGACAAAACTCGGTACGGATACACCAATTGTAGCAAATAACATGGTCAGATAGTCTTGCCATTTATTCTGGCGCAAAGCAGCAAGGATACCTCCAGGGATTCCAATTAAAATAGAAATGCCAATGCTGACCAGACCCAATTGTAAAGAGACAGGAAAGCTTTCCTTAATCATATCGTTCACTTTGCGACCTTCATATTTAAAGGATGGACCCAAATCAAAATGAGCTAAATTCCCCAAGTAGTCCACATATTGTTTCCATAGAGGATCATTTAGCCGATAGTGTTCTTCAATATTTTTTAATACGGACAAAGGAATTTTCTTTTCGCTACTAAAAGGTCCGCCCGGAATGGCATGCATGAGCAAAAACGTAATGGTAATGATCGTCAATAAAACCATCAATGAACTGGTCATGCGCTTTACTACATAACTTAACAAATCGAATGCTCTCCTCTCTAACGCAGATAGAGGAGTATACTTGATGTATACCCCTCTATCCACCAGTTTATCAGTTTCTCTTTGAAGTATAACTCTTCTTCCTAGTATATCTTCCTACTATGGGTCATTATTCTATAAAATATTGTGAAATCCTCCTAAAAAAAGAAAACATAACCTTGCCGTAGGGCGGGATTATGTTTCTTAGCTCAATGATGTCTAAATCACGTTAATAATCCTTTGTATTTCAATAAACATTCTGCTTCAGCTCGTATACGTGATGTTTTAATTTCATGATAATTTTCTTTCAATACTGAAACGATTTCCGCATCAAGGCCACCGCTAGTAACAAGATTTTCCATAATACTAATTATTTTTTTATCAGTCATCCCTTTTCGGTAAGGTCGATCTTCGCTAATCGCTGTAAATACATCAGCGACAGCCATCACTCTTGATCCTAAAGATAATTCATCTCCCCTTAAGTGAAAAGGATAACCACCCCCATCAATTCGTTCATGATGGAAGGAAGCCCAACTATTGATCACTTGCAGATCACTAATCGGTTGTAAAATATGATAACCATAATAAGTATGTCTGCGCATGATGTTCCATTCTTGTGGAGTTAACGCCCCTTCTTTTTCCAGGATTGTTACTGGGATGGCAACCTTACCTAAGTCATGCAAATTTCCCGCAATTCGCATCATAAAAAGTTCTTTCTTAGAGAAGTAAAGAAATCTAGAAATGGCTTCTGCACTTGCAGCAACACCAGAAGAATGGGTTGCTGTAAAAGGACTTCTAAAGTCAATGACTTTGGCAAAAAGACTAGTTAAATTTAAAATTTCATTTGAATTCAAAATTAGAATATCACTCGCAAGAAGACGATGTAAATGAGAAGAAGTGAGATTTGAGGCCAAGTCCAACCAAAAAAACTCTTTTTCACTCAATTTCTTAAAAGACTCAACAAGTTCTGGATGGAACATCATCCCTTTTTTAGATTCAATCGATGAAACAATGGATGGAACTTGTGAAAAAATTTCTTTCTTTATATCAAGTAATGTCGCAATACGATCCGCAATATGAAGAATATGACTTTCAAATGGAACGATATGACCATCTTGCTCTTGACCATATCCATCCTGCCAATACGTGTGATGAAAGCGGACAATATTGGCAATTTTAGCAAAGGGCTCAAATAAATGCAAGAGACGATAACCTGTCTCACAATGCTTACCAGAGTCTACAACTTCAAAATCTAAGAGATCAATTCGCTCTAACAGTGACATAGCCCCTATATCATGTAGCGCTCCAGCTAAAAGTATTTCTTTTCTGATGTTCATTGATAGCCCAACTTCGCTAGCAATCCAAAAGGCAATATATGCAACTTGTTTATGGTGGTTAGCAGTGGCTGGATCAATTAAGTCCATTGTTGAGGATAGAGATGATGCTAAATCAAAAACAGGGATTTGCAGTTCCTTAATCATAGAATTACCCCCTTTCTAAAATATAGAATATGTATAATGTAATTAATCCTAAAAATCGACAAAGAAAAAGTAAAAACGCTATAACATAACAAAGTTTTACAACATTTTGTCATGTTATAGCGTTTCTACGTAATCCAATAATATCCTTTAAAGTTAGACAAGAATAATAAAAACATTTCAAGTAAACTCGTCCAGCAATGGTTTTAACTCAAAGCTACTGTTTTTTTTCAACGGAAGTTGCCGAGACAGCATAGATATAATCATCTATACTATTTATGATTCTGTCTTTTAACAGGCTTTCGGGAGTCCTTTTTAGCATATTATTTCTTATTTTATTATATTGAATAGGCATAAATTGATTAATCAAAGCTAAAGGAATTTCTACTGATTTTAAGTTTTTCATTAGTAAATCTATTGAGAATTTGACTTCAGAAACAGGGAAATAATACCTACACCGATCAGAAAAACTGTATTTTCTAGCATATCTGATTTTAGCTGGATTTCCATGGTAATGGTTTATCCAATTCTGAGGATTTCGAGCCATAACAGAATCTAAGACTTCCATAAAGTTTGATTGTTCTACTTCAGGGCTAAACCTAAATAATTCAGCCTCCATATTACTTAATGCGAAAAGACCTTCCCGCATAGCAAAGGTTAATGCGGGACCAACTTTCAAAATGGCAATTCCATCTTCGACCATTTCTTTCAAGCACTTAGGTGTTTGATAGTCCGTTGAATGTCCTTCAAAGACAATTCCAGGATATTTTTTTAGCGCATTTGAAAGTTCTTTCGCGCCCTCACGATTATATTCGTGAATTGTCTCATCCCCGAACTCAACTCCTGGCTGTACGACGACTGCAATCACATTATCCCATGCAGAAGAAAGATCGTACTTCAAAAAAGCTTGCTTAAAGGCATCGATTGTATTAACAAAGTCGGATACTTTTGTAACTTGTATACGTTCATCCTCATCTTGGCTTCCACCTGGAATTGGCACTTCGCTCCCCACAATATAAACAGGTCTTACTGCAGTAGGATTAAATGCCCTTAGCTCTATAAAAGCCTCCTCTGCTTTCTTACAAAGAATCGCACCGCGTTCCGCAATGATGCTGGTACTAAGCTGACAATCTGCGCAATCATCCCCAAGATGCATACTGGTATCTATATGAATCTTGGTAAATCCAGCAAAAACATACTGCTTTATTAGCTCTAGGGATTTATCCATTGCTAGATATTCTGGTTCATGTTTCCAGGTTAATGGTCCAAGATGGTCTCCTCCAAGAATAATCTTTTCCAATGGGAAATTTATTTTTTTAGCAATTAAATAGACAAAATCTCTAAAATCAGTTGGCTTCATGCCAGTATATCCACCAAATTGATTCACCTGATTAGCAGTCGCTTCAATCAAAACATACATTTTATCAATGAGTGCTCTTTCCATAACCGCTTCAATTACATATTCATTAGCACTACATGCTGAATAAATACCTTCTGGTATACCATTTTTCTGTTTATCCACCAAATCTTTTAGAGGATGGTTACTATTCATAGGATCACTCCTCACATAAACTTATTTATATAACAACCTATAGTAAATAAGACTTGACTGCAGTGTCCTTGCATCAAGTCTTTGTTGTTAGTTGCTACTACTCCTGTTTAAACTTCATCTATTTTTTTACAGCATGTATTTGATCAAAACCAACTGCAAGCAGGATAATGAGTCCCATTGTTATAGTCTGCCAATAAGAAGAAACTTGCATAAGGCTTAGGCCATTATTTATGACTCCAATTGTCAGTAATCCTAATACAGTGTTAAAAATGTTACCTTTACCGCCGTTCATACTTGTTCCCCCCATTACAACCGCTGCAATCGCAACGAGTTCATAACCACTTGCAGCAGCTGGCTGTCCTGTAGCGAGCCTTGATGCAAGACAAACTCCGCCCAAAGCGGATAAAACACCGCTGATCATATAAACTGACATTTTTACTTTGTTTACATTGATTCCACTCAATCTTGCCACATCTTCACTACTACCTACGGCAAAAATATATCGCCCAAAAGATGTTTTATCAAGCACAACATGTGACAAGTACATAATGATGATCATAACAAGGACAATGACTGGTACAATATCAGCAATGTAACCTTGCCCAATCCAGCCAAAAGATGCAGGTAAATCAAAAATTGGTTTACTTTGTGTATAAACAAAAGCGAACCCTCTTGCGATACTCAGCATGCCCATTGTTGCAATAAAGGGAGTAATATTAAATTTTGTTATTGCCAAACCATTAATACCGCCAACGATACAACCAACTACAATGCTGACGACCAAACTTATAAATATACTTGTTATAAAAGATGCCTCTGGCATCATTTTTATGATTGCCGTGGCAACGATGCCTGCAAGGGCTGCCACTGATCCTACAGATACATCAATTCCCCCTGATATGATGACAAAAGTCATACCTGTAGCTAAAAGTGCATTGATCGCAATTTGGATCATTACATTGACTAAATTTTGCGGAAGTAGAAAATTCGGAGTCATTATGGATATCACGATACATAAACCTAGAAAAACAACAACTAAACTATTATCTTTTATCCTATTTACAATTTGATTTTTTGTATCCATAGCGATTACCACTTCCTTAGTTATTTTTTACTTGCCCTGTACTGGCCAGCAGCATAATATTTTCCTCTGTCGCTTCCCCTCGATTTAGTATACCTTTTGCAATCCCCTCACGCATAACTAAAATTCTATCAGAGATTCCAATGACTTCAGGCAATTCTGATGAAACCATAATTACACTTCCGCCTTGTTTGGTAAATTCATTGATCAGATGATAGATTTCAGATTTTGCATTTACATCAATGCCTCGGGTTGGTTCATCAAGTAATAAAATTTTTGTATCGGCAGCTAGCCATTTTGCTATAATCACTTTCTGCTGATTACCACCACTTAAATTTTTAGTTACAGTATCAGGTGAAGGTGTTTTTATTCTTAATTTTTCAATAAATAAATTCGCTGTTTTATTTTCCCATTGTCTATTCAAAAAACCATGATTAGACTGAATATATAGATTGGGCAGTGCTATATTTTTCTTTACTGATTGTGTTAATAGCAACCCCTGATGTCGTCTATCCTCTGGTACCAATGCTAAATGATGATTAATTGCATCTCGCGGAGTATTAAATTGAACTTCCTTATGATGAAGAATGATTTTACCGCTGTCCGGTTTATCGGCACCAAATATCCCCAGTAAAACTTCTGTTCTCCCTGCTCCTACTAGACCTGCTATTCCAAGTATCTCTCCCTCGTGTAACTCAAAAGAGATGTCTTTGTACTTAGAAAACTTAGTAAATCCTTCTATTTTTAAAACAACGTTATCAGTAAATTGATTTTCTTTATGATTGAAATAATGATCAATTTCTCTGCCTACCATTAACGATACCAATTCATTTTCCGTTGTATCTTTAATATCTACAGTCTTAATATAACGCCCATCTCTGAGAATCGTAGCTTTATTACCAAGTTCCATTATTTCATTCAAATGATGTGATACATATACGATGCCAATGTTATTGGCTTTGAGTTTTCTTATAATTTCAAATAGTGCCTCTACCTCTCGTTCTGATAAGGATGATGTAGGCTCATCCATAATCACTAAGGAAGATTCATAAGAAATTGCTCGAGCGATTTCAACCATTTGTTGTTGGGCTGTACTTAACTCACCAGCAATGGCACTGGGATTAATATCAATCCCGATTGTTTCAAAAAGTTCTTTTGTTTTTTGATGCATCTGTCTTTTATCTAAAAACAATCGATTTATGACTGGCTCACGTCCTAAAAAGACATTTTCGGCCACTGTAAGATCCGGAATTATGCTTAATTCTTGATGTATAATGCTAATGCCCGCATCGATCGCTTGCTTAGTATTTAGGAAATTAACAGGATTACCATTTATATTAATACTTCCTGCATCTCGCATATAAACACCTGTGAGTATTTTTAAAAGAGTGGATTTTCCTGCTCCGTTTTCACCGACTAATGCATGAAGCTCACCGCGATAGAAATCAATATTGATGTTATCTAAAGCCTTTACACCAGGAAATGTTTTTGAAAGACCTCGAATTTCTACTAATACATCGCTTCTCATTATGAATCTCCTTCATTTTGAGTATATATAAATGGGTAAGCGAGAGATAATCTCTCGCTCTTCACCGTTAGAATAAATACAAACAAGAGTTATTTCAAATTACTTGCATCGATTATAAATGGGGCAATTAGTTTTTTAGCATCAACTGGCTTACCATCAAGTTTATCTTTAATGCTATCGACAACTGCTTTTCCGATTTCATCAGGATTCTGAGCTATATCTGCTATCCAAAGATCATTCTTTTTAATTTCTGCAATGCCTTCTGGATTTCCATCAAAACCTACTATTTTAACCTTTTTACCCGCAGCTCTGATCGCTGATAATGCACCTACGGCAAAAGGATCACCTACGGCAAATATTGCATCTAAGTCGGGATTTTTCAGTAACATATCTTGTGTCACATTTGCAGCTTTTTCTGCACTTCCTGAGCTATTCTGGACATCGACGATTTGAATACCAGGGAATTTAGCAATGGCTTCTTTAAAACCTTCTTCTCGATTTACACAACTTTCCACTTCAGAATAAGTTACGATAGCGACTTTACCTTTCCCATTTAATATTTTTTCGCCCATATATTGACCAGCAATTCTTCCGCCTTCTTTATTATCAGTTGCAATGTGTGAAACTACGTCACCTTTTGCACTTACATCAAAGGTAAATAGAGGAATATTCGCCTTTTTGGCAAGAGCAATACCAGGTTCAATTCCCGATGATGAAGCTGGTGCTAGCGCAATGGCATCGACTTTTTGCGTAATAAAATCTTGTAGCTGGGACATTTGCTTATTACTATCCTGGCCGCCGTCCATAATAATAACATCCAGGCCTTTGACTTTTGCTTCTGCTTTAATTGCTTCTTCAATTTTATTGAAAAAGACATGTTCTTTCGTTAATAAACTTACACCTATTTTCTTTTTAAGAGTTTCTTGGTCGGTCTTTGGAGCGGAAGATTGTTCACTTTTACCACACCCGGATAGTACTGTTAAGGATGTGATCATCAAGGCTCCTGCTAGTAGTAAACTTAATTTTTTCCGTACTTTCATTTTGACTTCTCCCCTTTTTCATACTTTTTACTCTATTTTAAATCTGACTTTCCTTTGTTCAGTCCACTGAACCGAATACCGTTTCAAAGGAATAAGCAGATTTTAAAATATCCGCAGTTGGTTAAAAATTACAGTTTATTACCTTTCATAAAATCCACAATTTCTCGATAAGTAGAGGTTCCTTCCATTGGGCCTTTTTTAGTTACTGCTCGTGCTCCGGCCGCAGTGGCAAATTGTTGAGCGTCCTTTACATCCATTCCTTTTTCCAAACAAGCTATAAATGCACCATCAAAACAATCTCCAGCACCTGTGGGATCGACTTCATCTACTTGATAAGCCTTGCAGTCAATTATCTCCTTTTGAGTATATAAAGTACTTCCTGCACTGCCTTTTTTAACAAGTACAATCTCAACTCCGCCTTTTATCAAATATTGTGCAGCTTCTATCTCATTACCTATACCTGTAAGCAGCTGCAATTCATCACCACTTGGTAGAAAAATATTGCATTTTTCTACAATGTAGTAAATGGCATCCTTTATCTTTTCATTATTGAGTATTTCTTTTCGAGCATTAGGGTCAAAGGATATCCGAACGCCTTTTTGTTGTGCAATCTCAACGCCTTTTAAAATAGCCTGCCTACTATTTTCATTAAACAAAGAACAACCCATTATATGTAAAAATTTACAATCATGAAAATATTCTTCTTTGATATGTTCTATTGCTAAATGTCCTGCTGCAGAATGAGGCATATGATAGATGAAGCTCCTACCACCGTCTTCGTTATAAGTAACAAATGCAACGCCAGTAGTAAATTCACTATGCACCTTTATCGAATTAGTATCGACGCCGTCTGACGTTAATCTGTCAATGTTTAACTTACCAAAATCATCCTGTCCGACACTTGCTATAATTTTGCAGTCCGTTCCTAATCGTGCTACCTGATCAATAAATATTGCAGGAGCTCCACTTGGGAATGGTCCTACAAACTCTCCTTGCACATTAAATTTCTGTCCATGATGTTTAGCCATGATTTCCACTAAGATTTCACCGATTGTAAGTACGCAAGACATGTCTTCAGACTCCTTCACTTCAAATTAATAGAAACTTTAAGTCATCTAAATTTAACTGATGATCCACGACTTATCAGTCGACATACAAGCAGCAATCTTAGCTTTAACCACCTCTTTCATAGCCAGCCGGCAAGGTTTAAACATTTTTCGGATATCATAAACCCCAGGATTTTCTTTTAAAAATCTTTGTAAAGCATCCAAATTAGCCAATTTGAGCTCTGTATCGAAATTCACTTTAGTGATACCTGAATGGACAGCCTTTGTCACCATATCCAAGGGTACGCCTGATGAACCATGTAAAACGAGTGGAACTGGTAACAATGCTCGTATTTCTTTAATTCGAGTAAAATCAATTTTCACTTCACCCTTATATACACCATGAGCTGTCCCTACTGCAATTGCCAAGGAATCACACATAGTTTCCCTTTGAAAATTAACAGCATCCTTTACTTCAGTATAGATTTCCTTGTCAGAGACCAAATCATCTTCTTTGCCGCCAATAATTCCGATCTCAGCTTCAACATAGATATCTAATGGGCGAGCTACTTTCACAATTTCCTTGACTTTCGATACATTCTCGGAAAAGGTATCTTGAGATGCATCAATCATAACCGAAGTCCATCCGAGTCTTATGGCCTTTAAACAGTATTCATACTTTTGTCCATGATCCAAGTGTAAAACAACAGGAATATTTGCTCGGTGGGCTGCGCCTAATCCGATATCAGCTAGGTATTCAGCTCCAGCATAATCAATGGCTCCCTGCGATGTCTGAATAATAACTGGTGAATTCATTTCTTCTGCACCTTGAATAATAGCCTGCAAATTTTCCATATTAGCAAAATTAAATGCTGGGATAGCATATCCATTTTCATAAGCATGCTGCATAATCTCTTTTCCTGATATAAGCATTAGACTCATCCTTTCCTTAGTTAGACTCTTTGACTCATCGCTTTTCTATAAAATCCATATATAATAGCACCGATTAATGATCCAGATAATATAGCACCAACCCAAACTAACGGGCTGCTAACAATCGGTAATATCAAGAATCCTCCATGCGGCGCCGGAACTTGGATTTTTAAAAGAAATGTAATCGTTGCTGAAATAGCAGAAGCAACCATGAGTATAGGGATAACCCGTAATGGATCCTTTGCAGCAAATGGAATGGCACCTTCAGTAATATGAGTAAAGCCCAAAACATAGTTAACTACACCAGCTGCCACTTCTTCATCCGTAAAATACTTTTTAAACATCGTTGTGGCAAGGGCAATAACGAGGGGAGGAGTAATACAAGCTGCTGATACCCCAGCCATAAAATAATAATTACCTTGTGCCAGCAACATTGTCCCTGTTACATAAGCTGCCTTATTTACAGGTCCGCCAAAATCGAAAGCACACATAGCCCCCACTACGATACCTAGTAATATTGGATTTGAATCTTGTAAAGAACCTAACCAACCCATCATTCCCGCATTGATAGCACCAACAGGCTTTCCAAGTAAGATCATGATTGAACCAATAACAAATACGCCCACCAACGGCATAATAAAAATAGATTTTAATCCTTCAAACTGCCTTGGTAATCCAGCTAGAGCTCCTTTGAGCCACAGCATCAAATAGCCTGCCATGAAACCAGCAATAATTCCTCCAAGAAAGCCAGCTCCAGTTACATTCGCCAGTAACCCACCGACAAAGCCTGCTACCAGCCCAGGTCTGCCACCAATTGATGAGGCAATAAAGGCTGTAAAAACAGGTACCATGACTGAGAAGGCCTGACCGCCGATTTTCATCAGCATTGCTGCAAATTCATTGTACTGATCTGATTTGGGATCTGCTGAAAAAATACCCCATAAAAAAGATAATGCGATAAGTACCCCGCCTGCTACAACAAAAGGCAACATATTGGAAACACCGCTCATGAGATGTTTATACATTTGTCGACCAATTGACTCTTGTTCTATGACCGAATCAATAGCTGCCTTAACCGTCCCCTGACGAATCGGAACGGTTTGTCCCAATATTTTATTTATTAATTCTGTTGATTTATGAATACCATCCTGTACAGATACGGAAAGAACAGGTTTTCCATTAAAACGATCAGGTCCAACATCTTTGTCGGCAGCAATAATGACACCAATGGCTTCTTGAATATCTTGTTCTGTCAATGGATTTTCCACACCAATGGCTCCATTTGTCTCTACCTTTATCTCTATGCCAAGCTCTTTAGCTGCTTTTATCAGAGATTCTTCAGCCATATAAGTATGAGCAATACCCGTGGGACAAGCAGTTACGGCTACAATTTTTTTCATGCTATATAACCTCCCTAACTTTTAGTTCTTTCATATATTCACTCACCTTTTCTAATGAACCAATACCTTCTACCTCAGCCACATTTGCACCAGTAGCTGAAGCTTTTTTCAGAGCATTTTCCAAACTATGACCAAATAGCCATTCACTTAGAAAAGAACCCAATGCTGAATCGCCTGCACAAGCTGAACTAAAAAGTTTTATTTTAGGTGCAGTGCAAAAATATATTGTCGAACCATTAAAAAAGTACAACCCTTTCTCACCTAATGTTAATAACACATTGCGAGCACCGAGTTGTTTAAGTTCAAATAATGCCTGCTTTACATCAGATTCATTATTGATTTCAATGCCAAAAATTTCTTTAATTTCTTCATCATTAGGTTTGATCAGTAAGGGTTTATAAGAAAGAAGTTTTTTCAACCTTTGTGCACTAATATCCAAAATAATTTCTATGGAATGCTCATTACAGATTTTTAAAATTTCATCATAATAAGATTCATCAATCCCGGGCGGCAAACTGCCGCTAATGATCAAATAAGTGCAATCTTTTAACTCTCTGATTAACGTTAACATCTTCTCTTGCCGCTCTTCATGAACAAAAGATCCTTTATTTACAAATTTAAATTCATTAACCCCATCATTGATAAAAGTATTAATACGAGTTGTTTCATTCAGCCAGATAGGTTCTACTTCTAACCCAGCATTTGATAGAGCCTCCACAATATATTTTCCTGTGAATCCACCAAAAAAGCCTAGTGCTTTTGAAGTGACACCGTAATGCTTAAGTACCAGAGAGACATTAATTCCTTTTCCATTAGGAAAAATTTGTGTACTCTCAGTTCGGTTTACAATTGATGGTTGAATTTCTTGACTTTTAATATTTAAATCAATTGCTGGATTCGTTGTTAAGGTATAAATCATTTTTTCATCACCTCCTACCACCTCCATGTCTATTCTTTTTTCCATTATATACTAAATATTTCGAATTTTGTTTTCTACTTTTGGAAGAATTTCCATATCATAAAAAAGAAGACTCATATAAACCTAACAGGTTATATGAATCTTCTTTTTTATATTTATCTAATAAAATTTTATAATGCTAAATAGTCTATCAGTATGCGAGAAATAACGTTTAGTGGCATCCTAGAAGTAACTTCAAATTTTTTAATCGATACATAATTAGACTTGTAGCCTTTTAAATATACTGTTGAGAGACTTCTTAAAGGTGTATCGTCTGTACAACAGCAAGATATGACTTTTGCACCCATTGACACTGCATTCTCTGCAGAATTGATTAACTCAGCAGTCTTCCCGTAAAGAGAAAATATAACCAATAGTTCATTCTTTTTTACATCGCAGGTTATTTTCTCCATAACATTTGGATCTGAAATTTGAAATGCATTATAGCCCAATAATTGTAATTTGAAAGAAAATTCTTGGGCTACCAATTCTGTCAACCCTCTCGCTAATATATAGATTCTCTTAGCTTTTTGAATTAACTCAATTGCATTTAATATATTATCAATTGTTAACTGCTCGACAGTATTTGTTGCTTCCCGGAGGGACTTCTCTAAAATCTCATTGACTTGACCCGATCCTGAAACTTCATTATTTTTTTTCGATAAGATATAACGCAATTCAGCAAAGCCGCCAATACCGCATTTTTTTATGGTTCGTGAAACAGTTGCTGGTGAAGAAAAAGTCCCTTCAGCCAAATCTACAATCGACATATTAGCTATTTTATCAGCATTCATATTAATATAATTTACAACCTGCTTTTCCGTAGCAGTTAATCGTTCATAGATGGTGTGATCAACTTTAATAATCAATATTTTCACTCACTTTCAGTCCGCATATCTCCTGCAATATCAAATTCCTTATCTATTAGTTTAACTCCTCTCTTTATGAAATGTAATCACTCAAATAAATCTAAGACACCCTATATTCTTTAGACCTGCTGACTATAGTACTTTCTATTTTGCATTATACTCTTTAAATATTGATTTTTTTGTCGAATCTTGTTTATGCCTATTTTTCCTCATAGTTAACTTAGGGCAACCTGTGAATAAAAAAACGGCAAAAAAGGCCTCACGGCATAAAATCCGTAAAGCCTTTAAATACTCCCTATATCAAGTACCGCAAAAGGTTCGGTAAGGATGGGCTGATCGTGCAGGTGGCGTGGAGTAATCAGTCTGTTCGGGGGAATGGGCGTAGGGGTTTGAAAGAACATTCAAAAGATGCTTCATCACGCTGTAGTCTCCTTGCTTCACTGCTGCATCCAGTGCGGCTTCTACCCGATGGTTGCGAGGGATTAGTGCGGGATTAGAGCTTTTCATCAACTGTTGGGAAGAGGCTTTCGCTTCTTGCTGCCTATCTAGTCTCGCCTGCCACAGTTCATACCACTGCGCAAATTCTGTGCTACAAAATAGGGCATTATCCGACTGTGTATCAAAAGTTAATGCGCGGAAGGTATTAGTATAGTCAGCATGGTACTTATGCATCATGCTGAGGAGGCTTTCAATAAGAGATTCATCCTGCATGTCTTCATTAAATAGTCCTAATTTTTTTCTCATGCCCGTGAGCCAGTGATAGTGATACAACTCAGTAAATTTTGAAATTTCATCCTGAGCTAGTTTGATAGCCTGATCCTGATTGGCGTCCAGCAACGGCAATAGGGTTTCAGCAAATCGCGCGAGATTCCACCCAGCAATATGGGGCTGATTGCCATAGGCATAACGACCATGCATATCAATAGAACTGAATACTGTTGTCGGATCATAGGCATCCATGAAAGCGCAAGGACCATAATCAATCGTTTCTCCACTAAGGGCCATATTATCTGTGTTCATCACCCCGTGAATAAAGCCAACCAATTGCCATTGGGCAATCAACACGGCCTGACGCTTGATCACTTCCTGAAGTAGGAAAAGATAAGGGGTTGTACCTGCTTCAGCCTCAGAAAAATGCCGTTGTACTGTATAATCAGCTAGGACTCGGAGATCATCAACACTGCCCCAGTTTGAAACGTATTGAAAGGTTCCGACACGCAAATGACTGGCAGCCACGCGGGTCAAAATTGCACCAGGCTGGTCAGTTTCACGCATGATCGACTCACCCGTTGTCACCACTGCTAGACTGCGAGTGGTAGCAATGCCAAGGGCACGCATTGCTTCGCTGATGATATATTCACGCAGCATCGGCCCAAGTGCCGCGCGACCATCACCGCGGCGAGAGTATGGCGTTCTACCTGAGCCCTTGAGCTGAATATCAACCCGTTCACCTAGAGGAGTGATCTGCTCGCCAAGCAGCAGGGCCCGCCCATCCCCTAATAAGGTGAAATTCCCGAATTGGTGTCCTGCATAAGCTTGAGCAAGAGGTAAAGCACCTTCAGGAATCTGATTGCCAGCAAGCACCGCTATGCCCTCTTTGCTTTGCAGCGCCTGGACATCCAGCCCCAGGGATGCTGCTAACGAATCATTGAGAATGATCAACTTTGGTGAGCGCACAGGAATTGGGTTTTGGTTGGTAAAAAATGTTTTCGGCAGACGGGCATAACTATTATCTAAGTTCCATCCTGTTTCTATGATTGCTTTTCCCGTTGTCATCATATCTCCCTTTCTCCTTTTTGTATCCTAGATTTTTCTTTTACATCAAGCAAAAATCCTAGATATTCTATGAATTTTTAGCGATCTACTTCCCATATCAATACAAGGCAACTTTTATCTTATTATACCCTTATTGTTATAAAAATTCTCTGGGGAATTTTTATAATTACAATTTTTCGTCAGAGGTCTTACTAACCTCCCGATTGTCCCCGCTCTGACTGTTGCTATCGAAGAAGGAAATTTGCAAATATAAAGAGAATTCTCTCATTAATAAGTCTAATCATAGGAGAAAACAATGAGAAATTTTTATATTAGATCTAAATTTGCAATGATAACCTTAGCAATTATAATGTTTAGCTTATTATTGCTAACCATAGTGACTTACTGGCAATTCAATCAAGTCATTGAAACAGAACTCATTGATACCATGTCTGTCCGCACAAGGGAATCGGCTAATCATATTAACACTTGGCTAGCAGGACAACTTGGAGAAGTGCGTGAAACTGTAAATAGCCCGATGATTGATCGTGTTTTAAGTGTAAATCCACAGCTTGATCTAACTCGAGATGACGAGTCTATTAAATTAATTGATGAACTGAATCTAGCGCGATGGAAATATGTTGCTTCAGCGTATCCGAATCAGTATGCAGCATTACATATTATCAGTTATTTAGAACCTAATGCGTGGGACAATCCAGAAAAATTGGCCACGCTTACAGCTAGGTACTATAACGTAAAAGATGGAACGTGTAAAACCGATCTTTGGGCCAAAGCAGTTGCAGATGAAGCTAGAGAACGATATTCAAAAACAGCAGGAGCATATGATGCGATATTTAAACCAGCCTATTCTCAGGCCTATGGCAGAAATATGGTACTTATGCTGGCTTGGCGAAAAGATAATCAAGGAAGAGTGTTAGCTGGTGCGGCGGCCAGCCTAACAATTGAGACAATCCAACAAATAGCTCAGCATGCAAACTATGGAAAAAAAGGCTACGAAGTTCTATTAGCACAAGATGGTACTTTTGTTACCCATCCCAACCTCTCATGGGCTATGACAGAAAAGACTTCTTCCGTTTCCGATGAAAATATGCAGAAACTTGGAGGACTTATTACAAGCGGTCAATCAGGTGTATTTCGCTATATTGAAAAAGGAGAGAAAAAAATTGCATTTTATAATCCTATCCCAGTAGCGGGATGGACATTGGTCAGTGTTGTTGACGAAAATGAGTTATTCGTACCAGCGAATAAATTACTTGTTCTCATGGTTGCAATCATCGCCATTATTATGATATTTACCTTGATGGCAGTTTATATTGTATCGTTAATTGTAAATCTCAAACGAAGTCATGCAGATCGAGAAGAGTTAAAAACTCGTAATATAGAATTAAATGGCACCAAAGAGAGACTCCGGCTTCAAAATATAGAATTGGAAATAGCGCAAAAACATTTATTAAACTTAGACCAAATGAAAGATGAATTTTTAGCAAAGGTATCTCATGAATTGAAAACACCATTACATGGAATCATTGGTTTAGCAGAATGTACGAGGGATGCATTGCTGAGTCTCTCTGATATAGAATCAAAAAATAACTTTGAGTTAATCATCAAAAGCGGCGCACGCTTAGCAAATCTAGTGGATGAAATTGCTACTTTTTCTACTTTGAAAAACAATCAAGTACGTTTAAATAAAGTACCGATTTGCCTTCACGATGTTGTACAAATGATAATAACATTAGAAAAATTTTCAGTGAATCATAACGTAGAATTAAAAAATCTCGTTTCCTTAGACCTCCCCCCTATTTATGCTGATAGTGAAAAACTAATGCAAATTCTTCACAACCTTATACGAAATGCTATCAAGTTTACTGATGCTGGACTTGTATCCGTATCGGCTCATTTACAGGCAGATCATATCGTAATCTCTGTAAATGATACTGGAATTGGTATACCCGAGTCGCGACTCAACTTAATTTTTAATCCCTTTGAGCAAGGTGATTCCCAAAATGGAAAACGTTATGGCGGTTTGGGATTAGGTCTTGCCATATCAAAAAGTTTACTAGAATTACATAATAGCGTGCTTTCTGTCGTTTCAAAACCAGGCGAGGGATCTTGCTTCAGTTTTTCCTTGCCACAATGGCATGGTGATCACCACACTGAAAAAAACATGTCCATGAATGTCTTACTTCCTAGCCAAATTCAAAGTATAGTACCAACATTGATAAATGAGTACAATCAAACAGAATATCCTAAAGAACAACAACCCGGGACTAAAAAAATATTGATCGTTGATGATGAAGAGGTAAATCTTGCTGTAGCAAAAAGTTGTTTCTATGGAATGAATTGCAGAGTGGTTTGCGTAAAAAGCGGCGAAGCAGCATTGACGGAAATTATGAAAAATGACTATCATTTAGTCTTACTTGATATGATGATGCCAGGACTCAATGGTATAGAAGTATGTCGAGAAATTAGAAAACATTTTTCTGAGAACACCTTGCCCATCATTATGATAACAGTTCGTAATCGACCTGAAGATATTGAACTTTCTTTTATGGCAAAAGCCAATGATTATATAGCAAAACCCTTTCACAAAAAAGAATTACTCGCCAGAGTGCAGGCACAATTGCGGTCACAGGAAGTATATGAAACTGAACACAGAATCTATCAAGCAGAGATTTCTGCGCTGCAGTCCCAGATTCAACCTCATTTTCTCTACAACACTTTAAATACGATTATTGCATTATGTCGGATGAATCCGATTAAAGCTGCAGAATTATTAGAAGAACTAAGCAATTACCTACAAAATAAGTTTCGCTTTAACAGTATGGATCTTATACCATTAGAACAAGAACTAGATTTGATTAAATCTTATCTAGCGATTGAGCAAGTCCGATTTGGAAAACGGTTACATATCATTTTTGGTATTGAGACGAACTCTAACCCTCTCATTCCCCCGCTGATTCTTCAGCCTTTAGTAGAAAATGCTGTAAAGCATGGTGTCTACCCGAAAAGAGAAGGCGGAACTATACAGATTTTGATTAAGAACGATGGGCAAGATACTCTGATCGTCGTGACTGATGATGGGGTTGGTATGACATCGGATAAAGTAGAGTATTTATTAAATGGTAAGAAGGCGCAAGAAATAGGGATTGGGCTGGAAAACATTCATAAAAGGCTGCAAAAGCATTATGGATATGGACTTGATATTCAAAGCGATATCAATAAAGGAACAACAATCACCGTAAAAATTCCAACTACAAGAGGTGAAGAGATTGATTAATACTATTTTAATTGACGATGAAGAAATAGCGGTAACCCAATTAGAGTATCTTTTAGAACAATATCCAGAAATCCATGTGATAGCGACATTTACCGATCCGGTAACGGCGCTGGAAAAGATTCACTTGTATCAACCAGATTTAATATTTTTGGACATTAAGATGCCTGAAATTAGCGGACTCGTTGTTGCTGACGAATTGTCAAAAATTCTGCCAGAAACATATGTGGTGTTCGTAACAGCCTATGATCAGTATGCACTGAATGCATTTGATTATAATGCTATTGATTATATTCTAAAACCTGTTTCTCTTAAAAGAATTGATAGAACCATTCAAAAGGTCCTTACTAATTTTAGCAGTGGGAAATTTAAAAATACCTTGCCATCTAAGCTTTCAAAACTAACAAAAATCTATAGTAACGGATTTAATCGGATCATTGGAGTCGAAGAAGCAGGAAAAATCATTCTATTAAATCCATCTGATGTGATCATGTTTACTCCTCGGGGTCATGGCGCAACAATTCATACACAACAAAAAATTTATAAGACGAAACAATCAATGAATTATTGGGAAGAACGGTTAACTGAATTTAATTTTTTCCGCTGTCATAAAAGCTATTTAGTAAACTTTGATAAACTAGAAAAGATTCTTCCTATGTTCAATAATACATACTTACTAAAGTTTTTTGATTATCCAACTGAAATTCCCGTAAGCAGAAATAAAGCAAAAGAACTTAGCCAAATCTTGGGCCTATAATTAGGTCCAAGATTTTTTACGCAATCAGAAAGTATAATACTTTCTAGGATTACAAGTAAGAGCGACTAAGACTTCTACCTGCGTCTGAGGACTTGGCACAAGCCAAGTCTTTTCTTAATTGCTAAATATAACTGATAATTTCAAATTTTAACATTAAACTGCAAATTGGTGGCAGGAAAATAAATCATTGCAGTATACTGTGACCAAAAGGAGGCCTTGTAGTTAAGAATGATTTATTTTAAAAGAGAGAGGGATTATTTATGTCAAAAATAATAAAATGTGGAAAACTATTCTGTGCAGTTGATGAAATCGTACAAGAAAATGCAGTCATCATTATTGACGATACCAAAATAACTTCAGTGCAAAATGCTGAGAACTTCATACCTAATACAGATGACGAAATCATTGATCTTTCGGATAAATTTGTCCTGCCTGGCTTGATTGACACCCATGTACATCTCGGTTTTGGTGGTAAAACGTCCCTTGTTGAGGTAAGTGAACAACCAGAGATTGTTGCCATAAAAGGAATGAAAAATGCTCAATTGGATCTTTGGGCTGGTTTTACCACGGTTCGTGATGAGGGATATCCTACGATAACAGGTTGTGCTAACATACGTGATGCAATCAATACAGGGGTATTTCCTGGACCGCGCATTTTCACCAGTGGTATGTATATTACACAAACAGGTGGACATCTTGATTTTCGTTATCCTGGCGAAACATTGGGATTTAATACCTTTAAGTCGGGTAATGTTGCAAACGGGCCTGAAGAAGTTCGCGCCGCTGCACGTTTGATGCTAAAGTATGGTGCAGACCAGATTAAAGTAGTGGTTACTGGCGGTGTTCTGAGTCCTGGTAATGAGCCTGGAGAACAAAATATGAGCATCGAGGAAATCAGAGCAGCCGTTGATGTAGCCCAAATGCATGCTAAGATCACCTCTGCCCATGCCCATGGTACAGCAGGCATCAAGGCAGCGGCTCTAGCAGGTGTATCCGTCATTGAACATTGTACATTAGTTGACGAGGAAACCATACAGATTATGGTAGAAAAAAACATTTCTATTGTTCCTACGTTTATTGTTTTAAAGGTTATTGCGGAAAAAGGTACTGCCGCAGGCATTCCTGATTTTGCTGTTAGAAAGGCAATTGCTTTGGTTGGTTCACATCTTTCCAACATAAAACAAGCATATGATGCAGGCGTGCGAATTGTATTTGGTACTGATTGTGGAACACCCTTAACTCCCCATGGTACACAGGCCCGTGAATTTGAGTTAATGGTACAAGCCGGTATTTCGCATACAGATACCCTACTCAGTGCTACCCGCTATGCCGCTGAATTGCTCCGTTGGGATGACAAAATTGGAACTATCGCTCCCGGAAAATTTGCTGATATTGTAGCAGTTGATAAGAACCCATTCGATGATATTTCGATTCTTAAGAATGTTTCTTTTATTATGAAGGATGGAAATGTCTATAAAATGTAAAGTATCCAATATGAGAAATTTGATGATGCTACAAATAATTGATTGGAGAAGAATATAATGAATACTAAAAAAATATTTTATGGCTGGTGGATCGTCGCTGGTGGCGTTATGATTATGGCCATGTTACATCCACTCATAACGACTTGTTGGGGTCTATTCGTAAAACCTGTTACCACTGATATGGGATTTACTAGAAGTGCCTTTGGCATATGCAGCACCATTATTTCTGGAGTAACCGTGTTCTTATCACCTTATTTAGGCAAATGGTTAGCGCAAAAGAATACTCGGCTCATTCACAGCCTCTGCGTAATCGGCCTAGCAGCTTCCTTCGCGAGCTTTGCCTTAGCACAAAATATTACTCATTTTTATATCAGCGCTTTCTTTATGGGGGCATTTTCCTGCGGTGCAGTCGCTTTACCAATTTCGATTGTTATTACCAATTGGTTTGTCAAAAAAAGAGGTTTAGCGATTAGTATCGCCCTTGCAGGTAGCGGATTTGGTGGTGCGATTATAAGTCCGATCATGGCTAATATTATTCTAAACTATGGCTGGAGAACGTCGTATCTTGTCTTTGCTGGCGCTATGCTATTTATTGCTTTACCTATGGTTTTTGTTATGAAAAAATGCCCTGAAGATATGGGTCTTAAAGCATATGGAGCAGATCAAGTCACTACTTTAGCTCAAAAAACCACAGTTGCTAAAATTGGACTTAACATCACTCTTGAAGAATTAAAACGCCATAACTTTTTCTGGATTTACTTATTTGGTATGTTTTGCCTGTGTTTTGTAGGTTTTGGCTCCCTAAGCCAGCTTGCTGCTTTCCTTGCTGATGTGCATGGAACAGCCTTTGCCGCAGGAATCCTTTCCTTTTTCTTGATTACCGTAACCCTCGGCAAGATCTCTCTCGGTTGGGTTTATGATAAATTCGATACCAAAATTGGAACTAGCTACATATGTATAGTCTTTGCTCTTTCTATTGCTTGCATGTTGTTTCCAGAATCCAAGCCCCTTATGTATGTCATGGCTTTTCTCTACGGACTAGGTATTTGCACCGGAACAGTTTGCCCGCCAGTCATCACTGCCGCGATGTTTGGTCCAAAGCACTACGGCGAGATTTATGGTTACGTCAATCGCTGTGTCTATTTAGGTGCCTCCTTGTCTGTTCCTGCAATCGCAGTAATTTATGATAAAACAGGATCTTATCAGATGGCATGGCTTCTTTGTATTGCATTAATTATACTATCTCTTATGGCTCTGCTTTATAGCGATATAAAGTGCCGATCATTAACAGCTCAGCGAATAACAATTGAGAACTCCATTACACAAACAATAAGTTAATCAAGTATGTAATATAAATACAACATGTTAAGCGTTCCCCAATCGCAGGATATAACTACGAATAGGGAACGCTTTTCGTATAGAAAATATAGTATTTTAAATTCACCACTTTATTTGAGAAAGTAGAGTTATTGACATCCCCACTGCGGTCATTAGTTTGAGAATCATACCAAATACTTGTCCTTTTACAACACTCATTGCCACTCGTTTAGCCTGTTCTTTATTTTTTTCTTTCGTATATTCTGCCAGGGCAGTAGCGGCAAATGCCCCTAATAAGGCCCCTACTATTGAACCGATAATGGGGACAACAAAAGTTCCTCCGATACCTCCTAGCACAGTACCCAAAAATGCTGCCACTATACTGCGTTTAGAGGCCTTTTCTTTTTTTGCACCCATCACCCCAGCCACGAAGTCAATGCATTCACTCATAATAAACACAACAATAACAATACCTAAAATAATATGATTGATATGCTCAAAATGGTCATAATAACTATACGCCAGTCCCGTCAACACAATCAGGATATTCCCAGGTAGACCAATCAGGGTCATGATGACTCCGCTCAAGATCAGTAAGCTAAATAATACATTGATGAGCAATTCCATACCTTTCATCCTTCATAGACTTTTTCCTATACATTCGATTTTGTAGTCATTATTCTAATTAAAATCAAATTGACTTAAAACATCTAAAATTTCTGTATCAAAAGTTTCACTTTTGATAATACATGCCTTTGCCCCTTGAGTTAAAGCACTTTGAATGATCTCTTGATTACTCTCACCCGTTAAGATGATAAAGGACATATCAGGCAGCGTTTCATGAACTTGTTCCATTAACTCCAAACCTGTAATATCTGGCATATTCATATCAGAAATGACTGCATTAAAGGTATTATCATTACCGAGTTTACTGAGTGCCGCAAAACCATTTTCAGCACCCACTACCTCATACTCTGCAGCTTCAAGGACTAAGGCGATCATCTCTCTGATTAATTCATCATCTTCAACTACCAAAAGCTTCTTTCCCATTTTCTGTCACTCCATTCTCTCATTTTTTGCGATACAAATTTGGTTCCTGCCCGCTTCTTTTGCATCATACATTGCCATGTCTGCAGCTTTATAAAAGCTAATTTCATCGATATATCCAGGCATTTGTGCAATTCCACAACTGAATGTAGAACAAAAAGAACAGTCCTGTGTTTGATGGCTTATACGTTCAAAACTCCGGCGCACGTCTTCAATGACTCTATATCCAAACTCTATCGATGTATCTGGTAAAATTACAGCAAACTCTTCGCCCCCCATGCGCCCAATAATATCGGTTCTGCGCAATCGTTGCTTCAATAAGCGAGCTAATACAACAATGACCATATCACCTGTAACATGACCATAAGTGTCATTTACTCTTTTAAAGTGATCCAAATCTAATACAGCTAAAGTAAGAGGACTATTATTACGCATCGATCGCAAAAATTCTTGCTCAATATGACCTTTCATCACAGTATGAGTATATAAGCCGCTCAGACCGTCACATTCCATGAAAGAGCGCAACATACGCATCCTTTCGGCACGTATCCGTACAGATGAAATAAAATGTTTAGGTTCTACAGGTTTTGTTAAGAAATCATCTCCACCAGTTCCCATTGCCTGGAGCTGTACTTCTAGTTGTGTCTCTCCAGACAAAAAAACAATTGGGATACTAAAATAGGCTGGGACCTGCCGAATGACTTTTGCCAAATTATGACCATCGCAACCGGGCATCGTTAGGTCAAGTAGAATCAAGTCGAATGTATATTTACTAAGGCTTTCTAATATCGTTAAGGGGTTATTCACGATGCATGACCGCATTCCATGCTGCTCTAAAAGTACAGAATGATATTCTGCCAATACTTCATCGTCATCGACAATTAAAATCCGGTAAGGCTCATGTTCCACTTTATTAATTAAGTTCTCTAATTTATCGATTAAATCTGAAACCCGTACTGGTTTTAAGAAATAGGCATCACTTCCAGCTTTTACCGCTTCCAAACGTGAAATAATGTCATTTCTTTGTGAAATAAAAACTACTGGGATGTGATGATCAAGAGTGACTCTCCACCGGCTGATTGCTTTAGCTCCTGCTATATCGCCTTCTGGGAAAACCATATCCATAATAATGGCTGCAGGTGTTACGTGCAGCAATGCCTGTTCCATTTCTTTTAAATGATGAAACGTCATGACATCATACCCAAAGCACTCTAATTCTAGTGTCATGTTAGTGGCTAATTGCACATCATCTTCCACTATAAAAATAATTCGTTTTCCTCGCTGCTGATCACTAGGACTTTCAGCAGAAGTATTTTCCACTGAAAATTCTATGTGTTTCTGAACTTGCTGATATTTACAAAGCTGTTTCATATTTTGCAGACAAATATTGATCTCCTGCTCAATCATTTTAGAGATCTTTCCATCTTCTATTGTGGATTTTAAAAATTCCTCTCCTTTGCGCGCTACCTCACTTAGATGACGATAACCAAAAGAAGCGGTCGATCCTGCTAATGTGTGAAAAGATCGGATGAGATTATGTATATGAGTTTGATAGTCATCTGAAATTAGGAAAACTCGCCATTCATCTTCAATCCCGCCAACCTTACCCGACAGTTCCCGAGCATAAGTAGCGCGGAGAATTTTCATCCGCTCACTAACTGATTTTTTTACTTCTGTCATACAACATCTTCCTTATAATTATCTAAACTATCCTATCAAGTTCTGGACGGTCTCAATCAGATTGTTTTGGTCAAAAGACCCTTTTACGATATAGGCATTAGCCCCTAGCTGAATACCACGCCTTTTATCTTCATCACGCGCACGGGATGTAACAATGATAATGGGTACTTCCCGATAGCGTTCATCTTGGCGTAAACGCATTGTAAGGCTAAAGCCATCAAGATGCGGCATTTCCACATCAGTAATAATGGCATCATACATACGTTGGTTAATTTTCTCCAGTGCTGCCATTCCATTATCTGCTAGATCAACACTGTAACCATAGGCTTCGAGAATACTTTTTTCAAGTTCACTAGTATTAATCGAATCATCGACAACCAGTATCTTTTTCTGTTTCTTTTCCTGAGCCGTTGTCATAATTGATACTGGATCTGGGCGAACTTCACGAGCTGTTTTAATTAATGATCCGATATTTAGTACGCTAACGATAGCGTTGTTACTATCGATTATAACGCCGGATGCCAATCGAAGTTCCTTCAAACTAATTGGCAAGGGTTTGATCACCATATCCGCTTCATCTAAAATAGCATCTACAATCAGACCAAGCTTCTCAATTCCAGAATAAACGATAACAATTAACATTTCCTTTTGCTGATGTGATGCGGCACCTGGACATCTCAGTAAGCTTTGTAATTCTTCGACAGGAATAATTTGTTCACGCAAACGCACAGCACGTTTATTGATCACGTTAACAATCTCAACTGATTGTATCGATAAAACTTCTTGAATAAATTGTACGGGCAGAGCAAATCTATGATTTCCTGCAGAAACCAAAAGCATACGCGACAATGCTAATGTAACTGGAACTTTTAAGAAAAAGGTCGTCCCTTTTCCTGTACGAGTATTAATTTGAATCGAACCTTTGAGATGATCAACAATACTTTTTCGTACAACATCCATTCCTACACCACGTCCAGATAGATCTGTAATAATTGGACTTGTACTGAAACCAGGCATAAAGATTAGTTCCATCACTTCTCGTTCGGTCATTTTAGTAATCGTTGTTTCCGATACGACCTGCCGCTTCAAGGCAATTTCTTTTATTTTATCTAGTGAAATTCCTGCTCCATCATCTTGCAGAATGATGGATACTCCACCCGAATCATAATAAGCCCTTAAGTAAATTGTACCATGTTTATTTTTTCCCACGAGTGTACGCACATCGGGCGTTTCAATCCCATGGTCGATTGCATTGCGAATCATATGAAGCAGAGAGTCACCAATCTGGTCGATCATTTTTCGGTCTAATTCAGTGTCTCCTCCATCAATCTTTAAGTCAACTTCCTTTCCTGTCTCTCTAGCCAGGTCACGTACAGACCGATGAAAAACATCAAAAATCGTTGACAGTGGGACCATCCTCATCTTTAGAGAATGCTCTTGCAGTTCACTGGTCAAATGATCTTCCCTGGCCGTATCATCTCTTAATGACCCCTGAAGTTGTATCAATTGATTATGCAAAGCAAGGGTACCAAGGGCGAGTTCCTTGCAGTCCTCCGTATCAGCTTCATTGATCATCTTTAATAAATTCATGTTTTGCGCCGATAATCGGACAATATCACTTAGCTCTACAATACGTTGTCTTTTTCGGTAATTCTGCCCAATCATTTCGCCCATAAGTTTGATTAAATCATCTAATTTATCGCCGCGAATACGTACAATATCGCTGATAGAAGCAGTTTCACTTTTAGCATTTTTTTCATCCTTATTGTTGTCGGTTCCTGATAACGACCTGTTATCAGGAAGTGTTTCTGATCTTACAACCATGAGTTCTGTATCTGCAGTTTCCGTTGCTATTTCAGGTTCTTTATTCACACTCACAGCCAATTCAAGTTTTTCACAAATGGAAGGGAGTACATCTATCAAAGGTTTGCTGGCTGCAACTTCGGCTACTAAAGCACGAATGGCGTCAACTCCTTCTAAGAGGAGATCAGACAATTCTTTCGAAAAAGATAACTTATCTTTACGCAGATCATCCAATACATCTTCCATGCGATGGGCTACTTCTGCAATGGGACCTAGTTTAAGCATCTTGGCTGTTCCTTTGATTGTATGAGCGCTCCGAAATATGGTGTCAATCGTCGCTGACAAATTCGACTCTGACTCCAAAGATAATAACCCTGATTCTAACTGGCTACAATGCTCCGAAGCTTCTTCTGCAAACTTAACTAGAAATTTCGATATATTTAATGCCATACAAATTCTCCTACCCCTCTCCAAAACAAATCAAACATGCTTAATAGTTTCATCCAGTTTTTTCAAATGGTGCTGACAAAGCTGGATAAACTGGTCAGTTTGAAAAGCAATAGGGAAAAAGGTTAAACCATGTTTTTCAATCGTACCCTGGCTGAGAATTTTTTCCGTAATTTCATATTCACGCCGTGCAAGTAACATTTCTTGCCGTGACTGAAATATCTCTGCCATATAAAAGTGAGCTAGCCAACAATCCGATTGCAGATAAACCGCCTCTTTGAAACGACGTAATGCCTCATGGGCCTGTCCTTCCATGCGCGCCGCCATACCTAACAATAAGTATGCTTCTAGACAAAAAGAATCCAATGACAATACCTTCAAACAAATGTCCATAGCCAAACCCGCCTTTTGCTGATTGAGCAGAATACTTGCTTGTAAACAATAGCCTTTACTAAATGAAGGATCGGCCATAATTATTTCTTCTAATACTATCAATGCTTTCTCATATTGTTTAGCCTGAGCCATTTCTAATGCATGATCAAATTTGTGTAAATGGTGAGCTGTGGTATTGGCTACTCCGAAAGAATATTTTTTCGGAGGTGCTTCACTCATTTGGCCAGTAGTTTTGTTGACATGATTTCGTTGGGAAATCGCGGGGGGTGATAAGGATCTGCGTCCTGTACTGGACATTGGCGGAATCTTATGCTGCTCATTAGTGTGCATAGAGCTTTGTTTTTTGTAATAAAAAGCTGAATTGGTATTCACTACATTTAATGAGTTGGTATTGTAATTAAGCATTTCCGTTGAACTAACGAACAGTAAGCCATCAGCGTTTAAAAGTTCAGCTAAACGGCTAAAAAGTTCTTGTTGCCATTCCTTAGAAAAATAAATAGACACATTGCGATAAAAAATAATATCCATTTTTTCCATTGAAGCTGGATAGATAGGTGTACATAAATTGACGACTGCAAATTCAACTTTTTCCCGCACAACGTCATTGATGCGAAACTTCCCGCCTGCTGCTGACTCAAAATAGCGTAAACGAAGGTCCTCAGGGCATGCACGAAAAGAGTATGGACCAAAAACACCGCTTCGGGCCTTCTCAACAGCAGAAACATCAACATCAACACCAAGTACGTGAAAATCCCATTCCTGTCCAGCGCCTGGGATTTGAAGCAGAGTCATAGCAAGGGAATAGACTTCTTCACCCGTTGAACAACCAGCACTCAATAAACGGAAAATAGGCTTCTTTCCATGGGAAAGTGTTAATCTTCTCTTTAAATGTTTAGATAATACATCTAGATGAGCTGATTCTCGAAAAAAATAGGTTTCATTAACTGTAAGTAGACCAATCAGCAGTAGAAATTCTTCTTCCTGGGACTTTATCAATGTCAAATATTCGGTTGTATTTTCCATATGGAGAGCCATCATACGTTTCTTGATTGCTTCTCTAATATCATGATTACGTTCTTCTCGAAACACCATTCCATATTGTGTGCTAATTATGTAACGGAAAGGTTCAATATCGAGATTGTTCAACCTTTTTGTTGTCATATCTTCTATCATCATCGTGCCACCCTAATCAGTTTTTCTGCAATGTGTTCTGCTGCTAAAATATAGTCAGCAGTACCATTCTCAGCAACAAGCCTGGGCATATTATATACAGCGCAAGACTCCTTGTCCTGAGCGATTGTCATGCCACCGGCGGCTTTAATTTTTTGTATCCCTTTCACTCCATCATCACCCATACCAGTCAAAATAATACCAATGGCCGCCCTATCATAAATTTCTGCTGCAGAACACAATAATGTATCGCAAGACGGATGATAGATCTGATGAGATAAAATAGGTAGCAACTCAATAATTCCTGTTTTTGTAAGAAACATATTGTATTCTGGAGGTGCAATCAAAACTTCGCCGGATTTAGGTACAGCCCCTGAGAAAGCAATCTGTACTTTGAGGGATGTTTTCTGATTCAGCCAGTCTGCAAATCCTACGGCAAATCCTGCAGTAATATGTTGTGCTACAACAATAGGCAGAGGAAAATCTGCTGTGAGACGAGAAAAAATTTTTTCCAAAACCTTCGGACCACCTAAGGAGGAAGCAATTGCTACAATTTTACGGCCATGAGCACTGTTGATTGTTTTTCCCCTTTCACTCATCATTCCCTGTCCAATGGACGTTTTTCCAGTGATATGCCGAATGACTTGTACTCTGGCAAGAATTTTAATTTTACGAATAAATTGAGAGCAATCCACCTCATCAAAAACAGGTTTCTCGATCACTTCCAATGCTCCTCTGCTGATTGCTTCATAGGCTAACCGAGCATCTGAACGTGATGTAACAACTAAAATGGGAGTTGGACACTCCCTCATAATCACTTCAATCGCATCTAATCCCCCCATTACAGGCATCTCAATGTCCATTGTAATTAAGTCCGGGCGTAAAACCTTAGCAAGTCTAATACCTTCGACTCCATTCATTGCGGTACCGATAACTTTTATTCTTGGATCAGATGATAAAATTCCGATCATAATTTCACTCACTAATGGGCTATCTTCAACGACTAAAACTCGCACACTGTTTTTTTCACTACTCATCAGATCACTCCAAACACACTATTTTCGAGCAACTATTTCCTTCTGCTTTCGTAAAAAATTATAGTTTGAAAATTTCAATCAGCCGTTTCAGTTCTTCTGCCAATGTAGCGAGGTCCTTACTTACACGATTTGTTTGTTGTATCATTTCAGAGTTTTCTTTTGTTCCATCTTGAATCTGTCGCAAAGCTTCTACTACCTGTTCACTAGCAGTTTGCTGCTGCTGTATAGAAAGGGATATTTGGTGAACAGCATCTGTTGTCTGTTCAGCTGTATCTTGAATTTCATGCATAATGGAAACAGTCCGGCGAGAATAGTCGAAACCTTCCTGAATTCCTTTGGCGTTTTTCTCCGAAGTAATGACCTGTCGATTCACCGCTTTCATAATTTCATTCGTTCTTGTCTCAATTTCCTTGACGGACTCCATTACACTATCAGCTAAATGACGAATTTCTACGGCTACAACCCCAAATCGTTTTCCAGCTTCACCAGCGCTCGCGGCTTCCAACGCTGCGTTAAAGGCAATCAGGCGAGTTTGATTGGCGATGTTATTAATAATCTCCATCACCTTATTAATTTCTTGGGATTTTTCGCCGAGTGCTTCGATTTCTTGAATACTTCTTTGATTGTCTCGGTTGATTTCATTCATTTTATCCATCAATGCTTCTACGTCAGCAACCCCTTGCCGACTTCGTTCTAAAGTTTCATCAGCAATCGTAGCCACGCCCTGACTGTGAGCAGAAATTTGAAAACTAGAAGAAGCAAATTCTTCCATGGTGGCAGAAATTTCCGTGACTGAACTAGAAAGTTCTAAAGAAAAACTAACCTGTTGCTCCACTGTTTCGGCGGTATTACCTGCATAGGCATTTACCTTGTCAGTCTCATTGGCAACTTTACTGATTGTCTGATGGAGCTGCTGCAAAAGACTATTAATCCATCTTGCTACATCGCCGATTTCATCCATACTGACTAAGCGAACACGCCACGTTAAATCATTGTTAAACTTTACTCCAGTAAGAATTTCAGCGATGGTTTCTTTTAGCGAGAAATAAAATGCGATTATGAGATAAGCCGTAATCACTAATACAATCAACACGATTGCAAAAATATTGAAGTTATGAGAATTCGCATCATTTATTCTCTTGGCGAGCAAAGTATCCAATTGTTGCAAATATAACCGGTATGCAGCAGCATTTTTATCATTGGCTATTTTTACGCGGTTAATGATTAATTGCTGCTTTCCAACACTATTATCATCAATAACTTTTAGTAAATCCATCGTAGCCGTTTCAGACTCGTTGAATACTTGTATTCCATTTGTTAAAGTGGTATTTGTATCAGAAGCTTTCTTGATTCCTATCTTAGTAGCATCAAAAGTCGACCGAATAGCGCCTTCAACTATAGCTGTTTTAATTTGATCATCAACTGTCCTTTGAGATTTTGATAAACTGTCCATTGCTATGGATGAAAGTTGATTGCTCTTGCTAATGATATTTGGATACTTAAAATTAACTGCATCCATAATATAATAACTATCCATGTCAGGATCAAGTACAAGGTTTGAACTATCCCCCACAACAGCAATGAGTTCTAATGTTTTATTGATCGCGGCTTCACGCGCAAGCCCATCGCTACTTGAAATATTTTTTTGTAATAACGGTTTCAATTCATTCCAAACTGGGGTTGTATTTAATTCCATACCTAAGTTTGCATCATTTTTTTCGATCACTCGTATTTGTTGCTCAATCTTTGATCCAGATACATCATTTATCACTTTACCTGATAACTCAATTAATACTTCAGATAAAGGAACCATATATTGAACGCCTTTACGTTCTTGACTTGCAAAATCTGTGACTTTTTTCATCTCTACATGCAAGAAATAACTCTGCACACAAATTGCAATTAACATAATTGTAACTAAAACTAATATTTTTTGAAAAAACTTGAGTTTTTGAAGAAACTTAGCTCCTGGAGAAAAAATTACTGTTTTCCAATTGACGCTCATTTTTATTCCACCCAACATTATTTTTTATTAATTAATGACAATCCTGATTAAAAAATACCAGACCGATATTGCATTACATGCAGGGCTGGCAAAAAAAACTGTTTTTATAAAAATCAAAAAGAAGGATCATACCTTGTTTGCACGGGACTATGCCCCATACACCACTGGAATGGGCTGCGTGTGCCATTAAAACCGGAACAGGGCGAATTTCTTTACTCCCTATGCAAATCATATCTTCTGGTTCATTAATTAGCACAGGAGGATAAGTTACTCGCTTTTTTACCATAAGCATTTTAGGGGTCACATAGATTGTAGATTTGCCACCAACTAATTCATGAAATTTGAGTACTTTCTGCTCAGGATCATAGTTTTGCAAGCAAGCAACCTGATCTGCATCAATTCCATAGCAAGTTTCATCCATTCTAAAAACAAGTAATTGCAGTTCTCTTTGTCTCATAATACTATCCTTCTTCAAACGACCACCTGATCAACTATACGACTAACTGATAAAATACTCACTACTTTGCCATTAGATTCCAATTGATTCATAATCAATTGGCTCAATTTAATATCTAAGTTTATCATTGGTTGGTTAAGAGTTGAAACAGGTACATCTAAAACATCAATAATCGAATCTACCAATATTGCATTGCTTTGCTCATTTGCCTGAGCCATAATAAAAAATCCTTGTTTTTTTCGTGTATCGGCAAATCCTAAAACCTGCCTTAAATCAATCACAGCTTCTATATCACCGCGGATATTGATCACGCCAGGAATAAATTCTGTTGCACCAGGAATCCAAGTAATTCCATCTGCTGGTAATATTTCACGTACTTCTGTACCTAAAAAAGCAAATACATGATGATCAAGAGAAAAAATAACCAACTTGACTTGTTTTTCATCGACTTCGATTATTTTTTCTGCCAGCTCCCAATTTTTAATTTCATCAAGTATAGAGTCGCTTTTTAGCAATTCTTCCGTCATCAATTTCTCACTTCCAATCTACTTCATCAACTAATAATATGAAGAACTTTTATCTATACATTCAATGCACTGAATTTCTTTTCCTGCACTATTGAGCATTTAGCATAAAATTAAATTAAGCAAGACTAGCAGTTTATTAAATAATTCGTAATGTTTTCATCCTTCTTTTATTGGGTAGTCATAATTTATCACTTTATTTCAATGTCTTTTACAAAAAGACATTGAAATTATTTTTTTACTACCAACTTATAAAACTTTATTATTATGTTGACAAAACCTTAGTAAGTATACTAATATAATAATTACTTCGTCCTGCAGGCGTGTAATGTTTACAAAAATTTAAATGGATTAAAAATAATGATTGGGAAAAAGCAACTATTCTTCTGTCTCAGAGAACCGGTGGTTGGTGAAAACCGGTACAGATATTCTTTGCGAAACTCGCCCATGAATTCTTTTGCTGAATGTAAGAATTAAACTTATTTAAGTGAAAGCGTGCATCCACGTTATAGGATATCAGCCATTACGTTAGTATGGTTGAATTAAGAGCCTAATGTAGGGTGGTACCGCGATATTGTCGCCCCTATTGACGTGTATGTCAATAGGGGCTTTTCTATGTCCTAAAATCCCCATTGCTAAAAATAATAAAAAAAGGATGATAATTATGGGAAATCAAAAATCTGGTTCAATAGGAACAGCATTTGCCATGGCAGCTGTGTGGTTTGCAACTCATAGTGGCGGAGGCTTTGCTACAGGCAACCAAGAAGTTAACTATTTTGTAAAATATGGGTGGTATTCACTTTTCCTCCCATTGGTTGCCATGATTCTTTTAGGATGGGGTCATCGTAATGCCCTTGTCTTAGCTAAAGACTATAAGACCTATGACTATAAAAGCTTCTGTGATGCCCTTTTTCATCCTTATGAAAAATATTTCTCCATGGTCTTTGAATTTGGCTTTATCATGTTGATTATTTGTGGCGTAAGTACTTCGATTGCAGGTTCAGGCGCCTTATTAAAGAGTTCTTTGGATATTCCATATGGAATAGGTATAGTAGCTGTAGGAATTGTGTTACTGTTATTGACTATATTTGGCAGTGAGTTAATTGTTAAAGTCTTAAATCTTAAAACTTATTTTATAATCATTACCCTTCTGATTCTCTGCGTACTAGGTATTCAAATGGGTGCTTTTAATTTTCAACGTGTTTTGGCTACTCATGAAACTTTTGGCACCAGTTGGGGAGATGCGGTTTGGCATATGCTCATCTACATTGGCTTTCAAGCTTTTACGGTGCTACCTATTATTTCCGTCTCACATCACATTAAAACGACTAAAGATTGTAATCGGTTTATGCTATTTGGTACGATTCTAAACGGCGCATTTTTGGCAATTATTTGTATCATGCTATTAGGTTTTTCCCCAGAAGTTCTTAACCAGACATTACCGGTATACTTTGTTACGACAAAACTTGCCTTGCCTTGGCTGAAAATCTTATATAGTGTTATTTTATTTGTGGCATTGCTCGGTACGGCAATTTCTTTGATATTTTCTACAGTCGCTCGCTTCGAACCTGTGTTGATTAAAAAAGATATTTTAAAAAGCTTGAGAACCCGTAGAATCGCTATTTCTCTTATTACCATTGTATTATGCACAGGTATCTCTGTATTTGGTTTAACCAACATCGTTGTCAAGGGATATGGTTCCGTTGGTTATATTGGCCTATTCTTTGTTTTGCTTCCAGAAATTATTGTCGGTACAATAAAAATCAGAAAAAACGCTAAGCTGCGGAGAGAACAGACACTTGATAAAGCTGTTTAAACTGAACTATTTTAAAATCTAAAAAACTCATGTAGGAATTCTCATTAGAATCCTTACATGAGTTTTTTGTTGGTTCTACTTTATTAGATACTTATTAATAACTTCCATCAATTCATTTAGGTTGATTGGTTTTGAAATATAAGCATCCATCCCCGCTTCTAAGCACTTTTCTCGATCACCTTTTAATGCATAGGCCGTCATTGCAATAATTGGCGTATGAAAATTCATCTTTTTTTCTTTTGATCTAATGAGAGCTGTTGCAGAATAACCATCCAAATAAGGCATATTGATATCCATCAAAATCACATCAATTTTTTCCTGTTCAAATACATCGATGGCTTCCCTCCCATTTTCTACTGCAATAACCTTAAAGGCATTTTTCTCTAATATGATCGTTACTATGTTTCTACTGACTGGATCATCTTCAGCAAGAAGTATGGTTTTTAGCTCTGATTTTTTATACTGAATAAGTTCGTGATGGGCAATCTCTTGCTTGGGCATTTCTAATTTATTATGAATCCCAAATACGGCTGTAAAAAAGAAACGACTTCCGATCCCTTCTTTACTTTCTACTCCAATCTCTCCGTGCATAAGTTCAATCAATTTTTTTGAAATGGCTAATCCAAGTCCTGTTCCACCAAATTGTTTAGTATGAGAGTCGTCAATTTGACTGAATCTTTTAAACAACTTCTCAAGCTTATCATCAGAAATTCCAATTCCCGTATCCGTTACCACAAACATTAATTTCACTTTATCTCTATACTTTTCCTCAATATCAATGTCAATCACAATTTTGCCTTGAGATGTAAACTTAACTCCGTTACCTACTAAATTCGAAAGTACTTGTCGTAATCGAACCGAATCGCCAAAAATAGTACGGGGTATTTCTTTATTAATGTTTAATTTAATGTGTAACCCCTTTTGTTTTGCTGCAATCGTAAATAAATCAATTACTTCATTCGTTGTTTCCCAAATATCAAAGCTAGCCTCTTCCAACTCGATTTTACCTGCTTCAATTTTTGAGTAATCCAGAATGTCATTTAAGACTCGAAGTAATGCCATTGTTGATGATTTTACAATGTTTAGATATTCACGTTGCTGTTCTTGTAAATTCGTCATGAGAGTTATATCCGTCATCCCAATAATTCCATTCATCGGTGTTCTGATTTCATGGGACATATTGGCAAGGAATGTACTCTTTGCAACATTGGCCTTTTCTGCCTCTTCTTTGGCTTTTATTAAAGATTTTTCAATTCTCTTACGTTCAGATATATCCAAAAAAATGATAATCCCTGCTTTTATGTCCCCCTCTTCATCTTTTATTGGTGCAGCATTAGCCCAGATTGAAAGACTTTGACCATTTTCGCGTAATATGATAAATTCATCACTATAAGTTTCGCCATAACGGATTGCTCTTACCAGTGGAACTTCATGATCTTCAAATGCAGTTCCATTCTCGTGAAATATATTCCAATTCATCAAATAATTATTAACACCCGTATTAAAATATTCTTTAGAGTGGTTCGTAATTAATTGACCTGCTTTGTTTAGATATCGCACTTTTCCATCTGGAGCATCAGCAACCACTATACCAGCTTGGCAATTATCTAATGCAGCCTGCAATATGGCTTGCGTTTCCTGTAATGATTGCTCTGCCGCCTTTCGCTCCATTATTTCTTCTTCTAGTGCCACATTCATATCCATAAGTTCGCCATTTAGTTTGTTAAGTGACTCCTGAGAGGCCTGTCGTTCTATGATTTCATCTTCTAGCGTCGCGTTGATTTCTTGCAATTTCTGTTCCATTCGTTTGCGTTTTGTGATATCACGGACGATGGATATCGACCCGATGATCTTGCCATCATAATCCTTCACGGGACTAGCACTAACCTCACGACTACGCCATTCTCCCGTTGCAGGAGTCTTAACTAGTTCCACCTCATCACGAACGATTTCTCCTTGTAGTGCGCGAAATGACGGTGCTTCTTCTACCGAACGAGGAATCCCATCTCCATGCAGAACCTCAAAGTTAGAAGTAGGGTTACTGCCAAATTTCTGAATGACCGCTGGATTTACTAAGGTTAATTGCTTATTTGCGTCAAAGATCCATACTTCATCGCTAATGCTGGTGATAAGTGCAGATAGACGGTCTTTCTCTAGCTGAACAGCTGCCATTAATCTTCTAGTTTTTTCATTTCGACTAATGAGCAGTCCGCACACGATTAAAATGAATAAGCTGGTCAATGATGTCCCAAAGATATATCCTTGTTTACGTTGTTTATAATCAGCAAGGACTACTTCCATTGATTTTCCAACGGAGACGATAAGAGGATAATCGGGCATAATACGATAAGCCCCTAGACGAGTAATATTGTCCAAAGGATTCAATGATATATATATGCCATCAGGACGACCAGACTGAATTATGTGCCAAAATTCAGTAGATCTCACGTCCTGACCAGCTTCTGAATTATTACCAGATTGACGAGCCCGAATGAACCCATCGGGGCCAATTAGAGAAATCCGTTGATCCTGGCCAAGGTCTACATGATCGTAGTATGAAAGGAAAAAGCTTACTTTTAAACCGATATAGACAATACCTCCAAAAGATCCGTCCGGTTTATTGATTCGGCGTGTCAAAGGAATTGTAGCACTTCGATCAATTTTGCTGATGATCGGCTTGCCAATTTCAAGCTTATTGTGATCAGTAGCTCGATGTACTAAGAAAAATTCCCGATCCGAAGAGTTTATCCCAATAGCATTCTTATCAGGACTGCTGATCACAAATCCCTGCTCGTTTAAGAGAGCGACTCGATTGCGGCTTGGATCTTGTGCCACACTATCCTCGAAAGCAACAAAAAGCGGACTGAATATACCTTCTCGTTCATAGGTTAATTTTAAATTGAGTAGATCCTTATCCCCATCATTAATAATTCTTCGCACGTATTCTTCATAGGCTTTAGCCAAATTCATGGTTATCTCTGAAGATTCTTCAACCGTCCTGTCATAATCATAGTTGATCTGCTGGCGAGTAAATAGCCCGATTCCACTGATTAATAAAATACCTATCAAGATAATAAACCACGAATAGGCAGATAACCGACGCTCTTTATTATTTTCAGTTAAGTCCCAAAAGATAAATGTATTCAAAATGCATTTCCCCTTTGCAGTTCAAAATTCCGAAAATCCTATTATATATAAATTGATTTATCAAAATAGCTTTTAAACTCGTACAAAAAAAGACATTCTTAATTTTTAATATTTTCTATTACTTCTGTTAAAGCTAAAATAATCCTTTTATTTTATTTAATTTGTCGAAATTACTTTTTTAATAGAAAAACCGGTTGAGATGGATATCGATCCACCTCAACCGGCCTCTTTCTTTATCTATTAATTTAACATTCTACCGCTAGCGTCAATGGGCTGCCAGACTATCAGACATTAGTAGCGATCTTAAGTATGAAAGTATACTTTACCTCTTATACCACGGTTTAAACTTCTTAATTTTCTCTAATAAACCCTCAGTCTTGCCATCAAAAGTAATCGCTCGATCGTCAATAATAACGACTGCTGGCGGTTTCTCATCAGTGATGTTATCTACTTTTATATTATATTTCTGTAGCCATGCAGTGATAGCTTCAATTCCTCCTGGTTGATAACACCTAGAAGAAACAACAACGACTCGGTAATGTTTACGTATTTCAATGATTGCGTCTTTAATGCCAGGCACCGGAGAGTCGGGAATTACGTTTGCGCCTTGCCAACCACTCGTATAGCTATTAATAACCCCATCAAAATCAAATATTACCGTTTGCTTCCCCATTCATATCCCTCCTTAAAATATAAGTATTCCCTTATATTTTGTTACAATACGGAAGAGAAAAAGGGATAAAAGTTGATTATTGCCAAATTATCTGTAATGGTTTTCGATCAACTAGTCTTTTGTATGTATATTTGGGGTAGCCTACCATCAATCCGCCAGTGACGGTCATGTCCGTTGGTAGTTTCAACAGATCCAGCAAAGGCTGATAGCCAGATAAGGCACAGGCTTCAAAAAAACCAGCCCAGCATGTTCCTAGTTCAATAGTCGGTGCATAAAGTTCAGCATAAGCTAGAGAAAAATGGGTATTGTCCCGACCACGGGGTAAAAAGTTCTTTGGTGCTATCGCTATGATTAGACAGGGCGCACCTCTCAAAATAACATCTTGATCCGTTTTACGATACTTACTTACGACCCCCGTAAAGTATGGTGTCATGGGCGAAGTATTTTTGATCAAGTCTTCCATCCAATCAATCGTGGCAGCTGTGATGGCTTTTAATGTATCAGGATTTTCAATGATATAATAGGCTAACCCCTGTGAATTACCACCAGTTGGCGCCATTCGGGCAATATTTAAGAGTTGCATGATTTTTTCTTTCGGTACGGCTACAGGTTTATAACGGCGGATCGATCGACGAGCACGAAGAAAAGTGGCAGCGATTTTCTCATCCAGCACAGGCATCTTTTCTATGGACACTTGATTGGACAAAGGTGCTTTTAGATTATTCAATGCCTCTCGTGGACAGACCGCTACACAGTGTCCACAAGCAATACAGTGATTCCCTGTGTCTTCTGGTCCATGCTTACCCATATGGATAACATCTGTAGGACAGACATCAGCACAATAACTGCAACGGATACATCGTTCTTGGTCAACTTGAATAATGGAATCCATAATTATAATTCCTTCTTTCTATCATTTTTCACCAAATCTTCGGCACTACTCATCTTATGTATTCGTAAAAACATACGCAAGATTAGACACCTTTAGTAGTTAGTATATTGATTTGTTGTTGAAAGATGCAGTAGTTAGCAATAGACCGAATTTTAGTTTGTAATTTACTATATCATAAAAGTAAAGCTCGTAGTAGAGTCTTCACCGCTTTAAATTATCTGAGAAATTATGCATATGGTTATTTATCCTATGACAAATTAACTTCTATTAGAAAAAAGGTAAATGAGTAACCCTACGTATGGAGTTAATCATTTACCTTTTCTTTTCGTTTATAGTAACATAAGTTGCTGTAATTTATCTTTTGTATGATCATCTACAGGTAGTTGAATCGTGATATATGCACCCTCTATTTCTGTAGATTTAAAGCAAATGTAACTTAAGTATAAGTTTCCTACTATGGGATGATGTAAAAGTTTTTGACCTTCTGGTGTTCCCATAATACCTTGATCATTCCACCATTTATTGAAGATGGAATTTTCTCGATTGAGTTCATTGATAATCTCATTTATTTGATGATCATGTTCATAATAGCTATAATTTGCTCTTAATTGTTCAACACGTAATTTAGAATGTCCTTCCCAATTATCTAATAGTTCCTTTAAATAATCATCATTAAAAGTTCTCCAAACAGAATTTCTTTCTTTCTCATTCATTTCTTCATAATTGCCATAAACTTTTAAAGTTGCTTTATTCCATCCAATCATTGTCAATTTGCTATCGGTAACATAAGCGATATTCGGATTTTGATTATCTAAAAATTGTTGTAATGTCTTAGAAATTGTCATGGTAGTAACGTCTTCCACAGGTAATTTTTTATCAGACAAATTAAACAAATATCTTTTTTCTTCACTATTTAATTGTAATATTCTACTCAAAGAAAGTAACACATCGACTGAAGGATTAACATTTTGTCCTTGTTCAATGCGCACATACCAGTCAATACTTACTCCTGCCAAATCAGCAACTTCTTCTCTTTTTAGTCCTTCCACTCTTCTTTTTTTATCTAATTTGAGTCCAAATTGTTCTGGCCTTAATGTAGATCTTTTCTTTTTCAAAAATGCTCCGAGTTCTTTATTTTTAGGTATCATCGTGATCCCCCTTTATTTATGTTTATAGTTAGATAGTAATAATGATGTTTGCAATTTATAAGGGGATTCTACAAATGAATCATATACGATAAACATAGCATTATTTATCATATGATGACCACGGTTCTATTTAAAATGACATTTTAATTATACACTATCATCATAACGTAAAGAAAGGAAGATGTATCAATGAATAAGGATTCAAATAGCAAAAATTTTTCAAAAAAAATGTTAGTGGTGTTGACATTTATATGTACAATTGTCATCGCTAACCTATATTATGACCAAGTGTTACTTACCAATATTTCTAAAGATTTTTTTATACCTATTTCATCATCGGGTATACTTCTAACAGCCATACAGCTAGGTTACACAGTAGGATTATTATTTATTGTACCATTAGGAGATAGGTATAGTCGAAGATTACTCATCATTTTAAGTATTGCCTGTTCAGCAGTGTTATTGTTTTTGATGACTTTAGCATCAACATTCAATTTAATGGTCATTATGGGATTTTTAATGGGTCTTTCCAGTGTTACGGCGCAACTTATCATTCCATTTGTTTCATCAAGTATTTCAGCAGAAAAACGCGGTGTCATCGTCGGCCACTTGCTAACCGGCGTATTCCTAGGAGTCCTATTAGGTAGAGTGCTGGGCGGAGTGATTGGTGAATTATTAGGTTGGAGAGCTGTCCATGAAATTGCAGCAATCGTCTTATTGTTTTTGGCAGTCTATTTATTCTATACGCTTCCAAATGATACTATAAAAAAAGAAACCTCATATAAAAATATTATCTTATCACTAGCTCCATTATTAAAAAAAGAGAAAGTTTTAAAGGAAACAATAGTGTTTGGGGGTACTGCATTTTGTGCGTTTAATATCTTTTGGGTTTCATTATCTTTGATTTTAGAAAATTCCCCCTATAACTATGGTAGTGCCATGGTTGGAATCTTCGGATTTGTAGGTATTGCAGGTGCATTAGCTGCTGGATTTACAGGTAAATTAACAAATAGTAAAAAAGTAGGTTTATGGAATGTTCTTGCTTTGACGATCATGTTTATATCTTTCGTAGTTTTAGGTATTGGATGGGATTATTTTTCAATTCTTATTTTTGTAACATTTACTTTAGATGTTGGTTCAAGAATGAATATGTCACTAAACCAAGGACGGATTTATAAACTTAATCCACAAAATCATAGTCGATTAAATTCACTTTATATGGTTGGGTATTACTTGGGAGGATCACTTGGATCTTATATAGGCACCTATGTCTATCATCCATTTGGGGTGCGAGGAATTATGATTGTAAGCTCTATTGTACTTTTAATCGCATATATCTATTATTTAATGACTAATGGATTTTCAAATCAAGAAAACTGCAATAAAACACTAAATGCATCATAAAAATAAGGATATTAGTAAGTTAAGTATATGATAATTTATCCTATGATAAATTATCTTCTATTTAAAAAAATGATTTAATTATATACTAACCTCATAAGAATATATTTCTATCAAAATTACTATGAACTAAAGGAGAATCACTATGAATTTAACAAGCGTAAATAAAGAAAAATGTATTAGATGTGGATTTTGTGTAAATGTGTGTCCAGAACAGGTATTCATACTTGGAGAGGATGGTCCAGAAGAAGTTTGTCCTGAGAACTGTCTTGCCTGTGGTCATTGTGTAGCTGTTTGTCCAAAGGAAGCTATGGACAACATAAAAACACCATTAGCCAATCAGGTCAGCGCAAAAAAATTCCCTAAATTAAGTCCTGAGGAGGCAGGAAATTTTCTTCGTTCAAGACGTTCCATTCGCTCTTATAAAGAAACTCCTGTTTCACGAGAAAAATTAATCGATCTTGTTAATATTGCCCATTTTTCTCCATCTGGGCATAATTTACAAGGCATATCCTATAGTATCATCGACGATAGGAAACTACTTGATCAAGCAGTTAAACTTGTTGCGGAAGAATTTGAAAAGGATAATTTATTAAGCGAATTTATTAAACCTTACCGTGAGAAAGGAATTGACACTATTTTACGCGGAGCACCTTGTCTTATCCTAGCAACTGCTGATATCAATTTCCTACGAGGAAGGGAAAATTCTATTTTTTCATTAACGTATTTGGAATTATATGCACCAACACTTGGATTGGGTTCATGCTGGGCTGGAGTATTTGAAAGAATTGCATGTAGGGATAATTCTCCATTACTTACATTATTTAATATTCCTAAAGATAAGAAAATTACAGGTGCTGTTATGGTAGGGTATCCCAAATATACGTATCCAAGACTAGTGGACAGAAATCCCTTAGAATTTACTTTTGTGGATAGATAATAGTTATAGCTGCATAGTCCCTCTCACCTACTTACTTATTTTTTGCAGATTTAATGTGGACACGTCTGCTAAATGATAAAAGGGCACCTATAGCTGCGAAAGACGCACCAATACCCAATGCCGTATGATATCCCGTAAGAAAGGCATTAGCTTTCTGCTCTAGAGTGGGTGAATAAATTCCTGCTAAAAGCCCAGCCTGCTTCCACTGGAGGATAGAAACAGATATGGCAACTCCACAGACTTGTCCAACACTTCTCACTAAAGAATTGATGCCTCCAGCTGTTCCCAATTTGACAGGCGGTACTGAACTCATCACGCTATTATTGTTAGGCGATTGAAATAAACCATTACCTAAACCTAGGATAGCTTGTCCTGCTGCAACTTCCCACAATGCAGAAGCAGTATGAAGCATGGCAATCCAAATCAGTCCTAACATGATTGCCGTAAGACCGATTGTGCTTAATAAGGCTGGATTTACACGCTCTGATAAATAACCGCTGATTGGCGCAACAATAATTAGCACAATAGGAAATGGTGTTATTAACAGACCAATTTGAGAAGGACTTAAGTTTAGAATACTGCTTAGATAAAAAGGAAGTAACATCGTATTAGAAAATACAGCCATATAAGATAACAAGCCTGTTATATTCCCTGATAGAAAAGCCCAATTATTAAACAAACCTAAATCAATCATTGGAAAAGGCTCGTGTTTTTCATGATAAATAAATACACTAAAAGATAGAAGGGAAACAATAGCTAAGGTTATCACTGTAATCGTAAACCAGCCCCATTCTTCACCGTGACTTACAACTAATAAAAAAGAGGTCATGCCAAGCGTAAATAATATAGCACCTAAGTAGTCAAATTTTTCACCCTGGCGGCGTTCATCTTTGACTAAAATGAAATAGCTTGCCAAGAAACCCACGATACCGATAGGAATATTAACAAAGAATATCGATTCCCACCCAAAGGTATCTACTAAAAACCCACCAATACTAGGTCCTGTCATTGACCCAAGGGCCACAATCATCCCAACTAACCCAAGTGCTCTGCCTCTTTCTGGTCCAGGAAAGGCCGCCGAGATAATGGCAGGAGCATTAGCCATTATCATTGCTGCTCCTACCCCCTGCGCAATCCTTGCTATTATAAGTAAACCAATATGTCCCGATACCCCACAAAAAATAGAACCTAATGTAAAAGCAAGTAAGCCAGTATTATAGACGAGACGTCGACTGAGCATATCCCCCAATCGACCAAATAGAGGCAGCAAACAACAAATGGATAACAAGTATGCCGATACAACCCATTGAACAAGAGACAAGCTTACGTTAAGGTTTCCAGCAATTTTGGGAAGTGCAACATTGACAATACTAGAATCAAGAGTTGCCATAAAAGTACCTACTGAAGTTACACTAAAAATCAGCCATGGATAAAAGGACTTTTTCTGTAGCGTCATATATCGAAATCTCTCCTCTAATTGTGGCTATTAGGCCACGTATTACAACTTTTTCAAATTCGACAGATCATCACTGTAGACTATAGGATCATTGTCAAAGTACTTTTTTATTAGGTTTCCATTTTAGTATTAATTCCCTTGATCACTATAAATTATTATAGGCATCATATTATAAAAGCACGACCTCCATATCATCAAGTAAATTTATAATCCCTCTGCCTATAAAGGGCTTATTAGGCCAACATAAAATACACATAGCCGCTCCCTTACGGAGCGGCTATGTGTATTCCTTACTATTTTATAGGTAACTTCCCGGGCGGTAATACAGTACAATCTGGAAAAGTGGCAAACTCTTTCTCAGGGCCAGGAGGGCTATAGATGGCTAAAAGCTTTAACTGTTCCCACCCTGTATTATAGGTTTCATGAAAAACTCCAGGCGGGATATGTACTAACATACCGGGAACAAGGGGCTGCTTCTCATCTTCAACAGATTGTTCTCCTTCCCCAGAAATACAATATAAAATTTCTTCAACACCAGGATGATTATGGGATGAATGCCCCTTTCCGCTTTCTAAGATAACTACCCCTGCACTAAATCTGACGGCATCTGTTATTCTAGGTTCACTCATCCATTTTAAGTTTCCCCAATCAAACATCTGAGTCTCAACTTCCTCAGGTCGAACAATTCGTTTACCTTTTGTCATAAAGATATTCCTCCCTCCAAATTAAGTAATTTAAACATTTATATTTTTAAAGGCTTCTGCTTGTTGCTTTATTCCAACTTCTGTAGCAAATCTTTCAATGCTTGAAGCTCCGAAGAAACCTGCAACCCCTTTCGTTTTATAAAGTACATAATGAGCATCTTCAGGTTCAGCAATGGGACCACCATGACAAATGACTAATATATCAGGATTTACAGATTTTCCTGCATCACATATTCCTTGCACTTTCTTTACACAATCATCTAAGGTTAACGCTGTTTTAGCCCCAATCGTCCCCTTCGTTGTTAAGCCCATATGCGCAACTAAAATATCAGCTCCAGCTTTGGCCATTTTTATTGCTTGTTCTTCATCAAACACATAAGGTGTTGTCAGTAAATCAAGTTCATGTGCTTTTCTTATCATATCTACTTCTAAATCATATCCCATGCCAGTTTCTTCAAGATTAGCTCTAAATACGCCATCGATTAATCCGACGGTTGGAAAATTCTGAACGCCTGAAAACCCTGCATCCTTTAATTGTTTTAGAAAAACCTCCATTAACCTAAAGGGATCTGTGCCGCAGACACCTGCAAGAACAGGAGTATGTTTGACGACAGGCAGTACTTCTGAGCCCATATCTACAACGATTTGATTTGCATCTCCATAGGAAAGTAACCCTGCTAAGGAGCCGCGGCCAGCCATTCTGTATCGGCCAGAATTATAAATAATAATGAGATCTACTCCGCCTGCTTCGCCGCTTTTTGCCGAAATTCCGGTTCCTGCTCCTGCTCCCAAAATAATTTTACCACTTGCAACCTCTGCCCTGAGTTTTGCTAATATCGCGCTACGAGTAATTGCCATTTTCAAACGACCTCCTTGTTATTATTTTTCATAAGTTCAACTAATTTTTGAGCGGCTGCGATGGCGAACTTCTGATCATTAATATCGCAATCCATTTCGATCAACTCGACCACTTCTCTATCAATCTGTTCTCTTAATGTAGAAAAAAGCATTTCATCTTCATCGGCACCATAAAATGGTTGACCCTTAACATCAATCATAGAAACACCCCTTAATGGTAGCATAAGCACTGTAGCAGATTTCGATCTATTTAGTTTTTCTGATAATATCAAGCCTAGTTGTCGATTTTCTTCTATATTCGTACGCATTAAGGTTACTGTTGGATTATGTTTGTATAAATTTCTACCTTGAAATTCTTTAGGAACGGATTCAATGCCAGCAAAATTAACCATATCTAAGGCTCCTGTTGATACAACTTGGGGAATCTTACAACGTCCTGCCGCCTCGAGTCTATGCGGACCTGCATTTAAAACACCGCCTACCAATTCATCACACCATTCAGTCGTTGTAAGATCTAAAACACCGTCAAAGAAACCAGATTCTATAAGAGTTTCCATGGTTTTTCCACCAGTACCTGTGGCGTGGAAGATAATAACTTCGAATCCTTCCTTTTCTAAATATTCTCGCACATAATTAATACACGGGGTCGTTACACCAAACATTGTTGCAGCAATTAGTGGTTTTTTCTCAATCTTATGCGTGTATTCAAACTTCACCATACCCACGATTGCAAAGGCTGCATTGATAAAGATTTTGTTTGAGATCGAATTAATGCCCGCGACATCTACGATAGAGGGATACATAATGACGTCGCTGGTTCCAACATATTGTGCAGTATTACCTGAAGCTACGGTGGAGACCATTATCTTGGGCACACCGATAGGTAAAGCCCGCATTGCCGGGGTAACAATTGCCGTACCACCGGTGCCGCCAAACGAGATGATACCATCAAATTTCCCCTCAGCATATAATTGAGGGACAAGGTTCTTCATTCCTTTCGCAAGTATTTCAGTCGCTAACGATCGATCCTTCTGTGCTGCAATTTCTTTAATGTCTGCTCCAGCGGCCTTGGCAACGTCTTCATTGGAAACATCAGGAACAAACAGAGGTTCAAAGACACCACAATGGATCGTGAAGGTATTTACACCTAATCCTTGGATGATTTCTCTCACATAAGCATACTCTGTTCCTTTTGAGTCAAAAGTACCTACAATTGCAATTGTTTTCAATGTGATAACCTCCTCATTAAAGAAAAATATTCGGAATAACAAGTATGTCTCTCTTACTAAAAGAATACTGTTTATTCCGAATATTGTACATGTATCTAGATATGATATTTATGTCCTTTTGTATCATTGACATAGTCACGAGGCGAATGACCTGTTTGTTTTTTAAAGGCTTTGCTAAAATGAGCGTAATCATTGTAACCGATTAAAGAGGCAATCTCAGATAACGCTATTTTTTTACTCTTCATAATCTCCATAGCCTTATTGATTCTATATCTGCTTACGTATTCAGGAAAAGTACACCCCACTTCTTTCTTAAACAAAACACTTAAATAAGTTCTAGAGATATGAGATTCGATTGCTAAATCGCTAAAGGAAATCTTGGTCATATAATTTTGCGCCACATATTCTTTTACAAAGGTAATGTAATCATAATACTCTGTGATTCCCACCAGCATTTTAGTCAGCAAATCGTCTTTTTCGATCTGCCCAGTCATTTTAAATTCACGAGTAATGTTGGTTATGGCTATCTCCGACGGAATTCGTTCAAAAGAAGACCCGCCCAAATAGCCCATTGCATCCGTATTATCATACATATACTTAACATCGAGGGGAGAATTGATCGGGCCGCCGTAGATCATCTTTATCACTCCGGACTTCATTTCATCGCATACATTAAAGATCCCTTTTGCCACTTTTGTTGCAGCCTCAAGAGAAAGTGTCTTTTTTGCACCGAGTATTCCTCCTTTAGTAACCCCTAAATGAGCACAAATAACATCGGCACCAGCAGTAATCATTTTCTTAGCTTGTAGTTCGTCAAAAACAAAAGCAATTGAAAATATGCCTTTCCGATTGGCGATTCTAATGGCTTCAACTTCATGATCATAAGATAGCCCCTCTTCTTCGAGAGCTTCTCTAAACTGTCCATCAATCATTCCAACAGATGGATAATTATTGATCCCTGAGAACCCCTTTGCACGTATTTCCTCAATATATCTTTCTAAATCGATGGTCGGATCAGTAGCACAAAGTCCAAAGACGACAGGAATATTTTTCACAATTGGAATGATCTCTCTTGATCCGAATTCCATGACAAGTTGATTACAATTAGCAAAGGGTAACAGACCTGCAATAGAACCGAGCCCCATTTGTCTGAATCGACCAGAGTTTAGTACTAATATGAGATCTGCCCCTCCTTTAGCAGCATATTTAGCAGAAAGCCCTGCACCAACTGCCACACCAATAACATGTTCTTTTTCTTTAATCTGAGCTCTTAATCTATCTAGTATTTGTTTCCGCTCAAAAGCCATCCTAGGCACATCCTTCTAACAAAATAACGACAACAAAACAGGTATTATATTTCAGATTTTCTAAGCACGCATTTGCGACAATCATGTTAACCTTACTACTTTATATTCGTCATGGTAACAACAAAACTCCTGCTGAATACTTGTATAAATTTGGCAGGCTATTACTAAAGGAAGATAAGCCTCTCACCGATCTCTAAGTAGCCATCAGGTAGGATTAGCAGTCCTTGTGCTCGTAATGGAAGTAAATTATATGCTGAAATAAAAGAATGTCAACATGAAGTGACAAATGATAAAATCCAACTGCCATTTGCAGGAAAAGATTGTATAATATCGAATTGTATCAATAATTACCAAATCACTTTTTTAGATCGCTTAATGAAAAAAGATAATGAGACTTTTATAGATGGTGAAAGTATCACTATCTTTGAATGGAAGGTGAGAAATTGTCAGAGATAATTGAGGACTATATCATGAATCTCAAGGTGGCGGACAAGCAACTGGAACAAATAATCAATCTTCGGCAAGAAGTAGATAGAGATTATCAAATCGAACTGCCATTTACATTTATCTTAGACAAAAATTATCGTTTTCTTTACACGAACATCGCTTACCGTTTATTATGGGGGATGGAACCCGAGTCATTGATCAGTAAGAATAGCTTGCAATTAGGATTTGATACTGAGCAATTTACCCATATAAAAACCATTCTCGACAGCGTGTTTGATAAAGGTAAAACCCTTAAATTTATTAAGTACATCGATCTCCCCAATCGTGGAAAAAGAGCCTTTGAAACTGTAGTAACCCCTTTATATAATAATCTGAATGAAATAGAGGCCGTTATTTCTACAGCAATGGACATTACCGAAAGACTAATAATTGAAGAGGAAAAAGGAAAACAGAAACAACTTTATGAAAATTTAGTCGAAAATTCCCCCGATATAATCGCTCGTCATGACAGGAATCATCGTTATTTGTTTGTCAACTCTGCCCTAGAACGCATCACAGGAATTGCACCCTCTGAATTGATTGGAAAAACATTTGATAACATCGGTTTTCCAGAAGAAATCTGGCGATTGTGGTCTGATCGATGTGAAGAAGTCTTTGAAACAGGCAAGATCGTTACATTCGATACTGAATTTTTGTCACCGAAGGGTGTCATTAAACTTGAAACTATTTTAATACCCGAGCGTGACAAAAAATATAATATCGAAACGATTCTGGCTATATGCCGTTTAGGTCCTAGACAATTAAAGCACGCTATGACCGAATTAGAACAAGCGATTAAGAAGCTTCGAAAAGAAAAGCAGGATTTTGCAACTATAATTGACAACATCCCTATGATAATCAGCCGTTTCGATAAAGATCTTCGACATATTTATGTTAGCCCAGCGTCAGAAACCCTTTGTGGAGTAAAAGCCGAATTGTGCTTGGGAAAAACCTGGCATGAAATGGGAATGGCTGAGACAGTATACTTACCCTTTCAAAAATTTTACGAAGAGGTATTTAGCACTGGTCTTACTGCGGAATTTGAAACTAAATTTCCTAATGCCCTAGGCGAAATGGCATATTTTCAAACTTTAGTTATACCGGAGATGGATGACCTTGGTCAGGTCCAAACAGTTTTGTCGATCTCGCAGGATATCACAGAAAAAAAGAGAGCAGAAGCGGAAATGTCAAGACTGGATAGATTGAACCTCATCGGTGAAATGGCTGCCAGCATTGGCCATGAAGTCCGTAATCCATTGACTACAGTACGCGGATACCTTCAGTATTTTCAGAAGAAAAAAGATACGATCGAATACCGTGAACAATTCAAAATCATGATTGATGAATTAGACAGATCTAATCTCATAATCAGCGAATTTTTATCCTTAGCCAAAAACAAGGCTGTTGAATTTAAACTCTACAACTTAAATACCATTATAAGCACGCTTTTCCTACTTATACAGGCTGATGGATTTCGTTTTGGACACAACGTACAAATTGAAATGGGTAATGTTCCCGATATTAACTTGGATGAGAAAGAAGTTCGACAACTACTCCTCAACCTGACGCGAAACGCCTTTGAAGCTATGAAATTTGGAGGGGTACTTACAATCCAATCTTACGTCGATGGGAGTAATGTAATGCTGGCTGTCAGTGATACTGGCGGAGGAATACCACCGAGAATTCTTGATAAAATAGGAACACCCTTCTTAACGACAAAGGAAGACGGTGTCGGACTAGGACTAGCAGTCTGTTACCGAATTGCCCATCGCCACGGTGCAAAAATTGATGTCAAAACTTCTTCGCAAGGCACGATCTTCTTGATTGCCTTTCAAATATAAATTTGAAATTTTCATTATATTCCATTGAATAATTGGACCTTCATAACCTGTCCCAGTGATTCTTTCCTCTCTTATAGTGTGTTCTGACTAAAAAATGAGGCAGTATTTATACTGCCTCATTTGCATTTTATATCCCACTATTCGCTTTCCACCTTATTAAATGAATAATTTTCAGTCTCCTTATTTACTTTTCTTTTTCTGAGATCATCAAGCAAGGTATATACAACTGGGACAACTACTAATGTTAAAATAGTTGAAGTAATTAGCCCGCCAATAATCGCATGAGCCATAGGAGCCCGGGATTCGGCTCCTGGTCCTATTCCTAAGGCTAATGGAAGCATCCCAAAGATCATAGCTGTTGTTGTCATGATAATTGGACGCATTCGGACAACAGCTGCTTCAACCAATGCTTGATTGCGTTCGATACCTTGTTCCATGCGCTGTTTAGCAAAGTCAATGAGCAAAATGGCATTCTTAGTTACAAGACCCATAAGCATAATAATCCCAATTAGAGACATCATACTGAGCATACTATGGGCAAGGAGTAGTCCAAGGATTGCTCCAATAATCGCCAGAGGTAATGCTAACATGATGGCAAATGGATCAATATAACTTTCAAATTGAGCGGCCAGTACAAAGAAGATGAACATAACTGCCATTGCCAGCGCCATCAAAATCCCTTTAAAAGCATCAGCCATTTGTTGTGATTGACCAGTGGCTAAAAATTTATATCCTTCCGGAAGCTTCACTTCGGCTAATTTTTTGTTGAGTACTGTATTGAAATCACCAAGGGAAGCTCCACTTAGGTTTGCTGAAATGGTGATTTGTTCCTGCCGATCATAACGTTTGATTTGTGTGGGACTTGTTGCATATACCATCTTAGTTACCTGTGATAAGGGAACCATAACTGGTTGTCCATTTTTATCTCGATTAGAGCTTGCAGCATAAATATTATTTACATCTGATAAGCTCTTACGGTCACCAGGTGCTAAGATCAGACGCACATCATAAGAATCATTGTCATCTCGATACTGTGTTACAATGGTTCCGTTAAACATGGTTTGCAAGGTACTGGCAAGATTTGAAGTGGACACGCCAAGATCAGAAGCCTTATCTCTGTTAACTACAATTTGCGCATCAGGTTTCCCAGCTTCATAGCTTGAAGAAACATCAATTGCGCCAGGCGTACTCATCACAATTTGCTCTACCTGTTCAGCAATTTCAGCTAACGTATCCAAAGATGTTCCTTGAATCACAAGCGATATTGGCTTACCGCCTGACATACCTGATTTTTTGGAAACACTGACCTCTACCCCAGCAATCCCGCCTAATTTTTCGCGTAGCATTGTCGCAATTTGATTGTCGGTGATCTTACGTTCACTTTTAGGTGTTAACTTTGTCAAAATATTAATATTGTTTATATCCGCAGAACTATAGGTCAACGTAACTTCTGGTATCGTGCGGATAATTTGGGACATGTTATCAGCAATTTCGCCGACAGCTTGCGGACTCTTACCAGCATCGACAGTAGCCGATACTGTAATCTCTCCAGCATCAGAATCAGGAACAAAGGTCGAACCGAGAAAGGGTACTAGTAGTAAACTACCTACAAATAACGCAGCTGACAGAACCATTACTTTCTTGCGATGTTCTAAGGAACGTTTTAGAAATTCTCCGTAACGTCCTGTCCAATATTCAAATTTTTCATTCCATTTTTCCCACGTTTTGCCTAACTTACTCTTAGAGTCCTGATGACTGCCGGTTAAATATTTTGCCGACAGCATAGGAGTCAGTGTAAAAGCAACAAATAATGAAACCAAAACACTGACTGCCACCGTAATACCAAATTGTTTGAAAAACTGTCCTACAATACCTGTCATCATACCCACTGGCAAAAATACGGCTACCAATGTAAGAGTTGTAGCGGTAACAGCCAAACCGATTTCCTCTGTCCCTTCGGAAGCAGCTTTATTTTTTTCTTTCCCCATCTCAAGATGACGCACTATATTCTCGATAACAACAATCGCGTCATCAATTAAAAGTCCTACTGCTAGGGATAAGGCTAATAATGACATGGTATTAAGTGTATAATTTAATATTTTCATAGCTAAAAAGGAAGTAATAATCGAGGTCGGAATGGCAATAGCTGCGATCATTGTACTACGCCAATTCCCAAGAAATAAGAATACAATGGCAACCGCCAAAAAACCACCTAGAACCAAATTAAATAATACGTCATGGATGGAATCATTAATATTTTGGGAATTATCACGTACCATAATAAGTTCCACACCGGAAGGCAAATCTTTTTTGATATTTTGCAATTCTTTCTTTGCATTTTCAACAACTTGCACTGTGTTACTGCCCGATTGTTTCATAATATCAAGACCGATAGCTGTTCTATCATTCAGTCTTGTTACAGAAGTTACATCTTTTGTTGTATCCTCAACTTCAGCAATATTATTTACGTAGAGTTGTACTCCATTCCTCTGAGCGATGGGAATAGTAAGCAACTCATTCGGCGAGGAAATATTACCTATGGATCGTAAACTAGTTTCACGTTTGCCGTCAGTTACCTTACCGCCTGGAGTGTCCATATTTTCACTGCGTATACTGGCCAGCACTTCAGAAACGGTCAAATTATAGGCAGCAATTTTGTTACTATCCATATTGATTTTTATTTCGCGATCCACCCCGCCCTGAACATTGACCGCCGCTACTCCGTTAATTGCTTCTAGTCTCTTTACAACGATATCATTAGCGATAATGGTTAACTCTCGTGGGCTGAGGTTACCTGTCACTGCAATAGAAGCAACGGCTGTATCAGATGGGTCAAACCTCGAGACAATTGGAAGATCTGCGTCATCAGGCAAGACACCTTGCATTCTGCCTACTTTATCACGGACATCTTGTGCAGCAGTTGCTGCTGACGTTTCAATAGTGAACTGGATAACTGTCGTGGATACCCCTTCTTTTACAGTAGATGTTACATGATCAATCCCTGGAACAACACTGACTGTTTCTTCAACTTTTTGGGTGATCTTCGATTCAACTTGTTCTGGTGATGCACCAGGATAATTGACAGTAACGGCTACAACTGGAATTTCAACATTCGGATATTCATCCACATTTAAGGATACATAACTAAATAATCCTAAAACGACCAGGGCTAGAATTGTCACTGTGGCGAATACTGGGCGTTTTAAGCTAATCTCTGTCAATATCATGGCTCTCTCCCCTATTCTACTATTCTAACTACATCGCCGTCTTTAAGCTGGCTGACATTGCTAACAGCTACCTTACTACCTGACGGTAAGCCTGATTTAATTTGAATAACTTCACCTGTAGTATTACCAATCTCCACTTGGTGACGTACCGCCTTATCATTCTCCACAGTAAACACATAGTAGATCCCCTGTTTTTGAATGACCGCCCCTTGAGGAACTGTCAAAATCTGTATAGCATCACCTGTGGCTAGCTGTACTTTACTAAACATGCCAGCTTTTAAGGCACCATCTGTATTATCAATTTTGATCTTAGTACGGAACATACGATTGGTCGTACCAGCCTCAGGATTGATTAGATCAACAATTCCCTCAAATTTTTTGTTATCATAGGTATCAACTGTCACATCGGCTTTCTGGCCAACTTTAACCAAAGACAAATCCTTTTGCTCAATATTAATAACCGCATATACCTGGCTAATATCCTGAACAGCCATGAGCGGTGTACCAGGAGAAACAACCTGACCAACAGTTGCTGTTACGTTAGCAACCACACCATCCACCGGCGCTGCAATGATACCATAACCATACTGTTCTTTAGCATTACTCTGACTAGTCGTTGCACTTGATAAATCGGCCTCTGCAATTCTTTTCTTTGCCTCAGCATTATCTAGAGTTTGCTGAGATATGGCTCCTTGGCTATATAGAGTTTGATAACGTTGATAGTCACTCATTGCCAAGTCATAATTGACCTGAGCTTTAGTTACGGCATCCTGTGCGTTGCGTACAGAATTTCCTAGCTCTGCACTTTCTAATCTCGCTAAGGGATCACCAGCATTCACGTGCTGCCCTTCTTGTACCATGACTTGTTCAATACGTCCCGCCAGCTTTGTACTGACAATGGCCGATGTTTTTCCTTCAATTGATCCATTCAACATTAAATTAGGTACTGTATTTACAAGCTGCGCTTCTGTAGCTTTTATGCTTACCCCAGAATTAGTAGTCGACACCGTAGCCTTTCCATTTGAAAATGCACCGCTTCGAAATACTAAAAATAGTCCAATAAATATCACAACTGGAATAGTCCAATACTTTACCTTGAAACCTTTCATTATATAACCCTCCTCGTCAAAATTACGGCAGTTTAATTTAAGTAAATCATCTTGCTAAACATACCTACCAGTCGGTATGTTTAGGTTAAAGGAATATAATTACTCCTTTAAAGTATTGCTCCCAATAAGTTGCCAGAGACTGTCGATGATCTGTTTATGCATCACAGGGGTATTTAGGTGATTACCCAAAATATTCAGTCCGCTAGAAATGGACAGTATAATCATAGCCAATATATGAGCATCTAAGTCCTGTCTAATTTCTCCTGCATTTTGTGCGTTCTCTAATTTTTCCTTTATCTTCTCTTTTAATTCTAATTGACCATGGTCAATCCGATCTTGAATTTCTGGAAAATTATGCATGATTTCTAAGGCAAGATTTGCATTGCTCGCTCGATAATCCCCGTCTTTAATATTAAGTAAACGTCTAATGTATACTTCCTGTTCTCCGCCCAACATAAATTCTAGAATACCTCGAAAACTATTTTCCTTACTAAATAATTCGGCATATTTTATTTCAAAATGATCAAATAAATAATCAATAACTGAATGGAATAACTCTTCCTTGCTTTTAAAATAATGGTATATTCCACCCTTAGTAATTCCTATCTCATTTGCTACATCAACAAGAGATACGTTCCTGTATCCACGTAATAAAAATAGTCGCAAAGCAGCTATCATTATATTATCTTTGGTCATATGAAAATTCATCTCCTTTAAATACATACCTACCAGTCGGTATGTATTTATTATTACAAACTATTGAATGGTTGTCAATAATAATCGATTAAATTACAAGCACAATTGATATTTTTTTATAATACAAACCTCCTACCGAATTTATGTAAAAATTTGGTAGGAGGTTTGTATTACAAAATCTGAATGTCATTTTTTTATGATTATCTACGCCGAATGGCTCCTGTTGAGGCCGATGTTGCGTGGCTTCGATACAATTTCAAGAAAGAACTGTCCGTTTCTTGCCCAACATTGAATTGAAATTTTTCTCGGCGAGTTGATAATTCTTCCTCTGTGACATGCCAATGAATCTTTCTTTTTATTATATCAATTGAGATACTATCACCATTCTCAACTAAGGCTATAGGACCTCCTTCCGCAGCTTCGGGCGAAAGATAACCTACGGATAGACCCGCTGATGCACCAGAGAAACGGCCATCCGTGACCACAGCAATCCGACTAAACTTCATAGCAAGTTGTTCGCTAATTCGATGCATTTCCCTCATCCCCGGTCCACCGATTGGACCTTCATAACGAATGACAATGACATCCCCTTCTTGTATCTGATCATCGGTCTCCATAGCCGCCATACATTCATCTTGTCCATTAAATACCCTAGCCAGCCCTCTATACATTTTCAGTTCTTCCGGTACAGCAGAAGTTTTTACTACAGCCCCTTCTGGTGCTAAATTGCCCTCCAATACAGCTAGACCACTTTCTAATGAAAATGGTTGTGCAAACGGGCGAATGATCTTTCCATCGGCATTTTTTGCTCCCACCAATCGTTCACCCAATGTCTCACCTGTCACCATAGCTAGATCATTGTGCAAAATGGGTTGCAATTCATTCATCACTGCTAATACTCCGCCAACATGATATAAATCAGCCATTGTATACTCTAAGCTGCTTGGCGCGATACGGACAATAAGAGGCGTGACTCTACTAATACGATCAAAATCACGAAAAGTGACCGATGATCCGCACTCATGGGCAATCGCTGGTATATGGAGTACACTATTGAGAGAGCCTCCCATGGCTAATATGACAGAAATGGCATTTTCAAAAGCTTCTGGCACTAAAATATCTTTGGGACAAACTCCTTTTTCGACTAGTTCAATGATCGTTTTACCTGTTCGCTCAGCCAGTTCCTTACGTTCCTGACTCATAGCTGGGATACTTGCCGAACCAGGGAGGGTCATCCCTAATGCTTCAGCTACTACACACATAGTATTAGCTGTTCCAAGCAAGGGACAAATACCAGGTGTCGGATAATACTCCATTACCCTATCAAATAATTCTTCCTCAGTAACCTCGTCATGCAAAAAACTCTGACGAACTTTTTTAGATTCCCCTGGAGTTATTTTATTAATCATGGGTCCACCAGTAACCATGATCCCAGGAATATTAAGCCGCGCTGCTGCCATGAGCATACCAGGCACAATTTTATCACAAGAAGCAATCATGACCATTCCATCAAAAATTCCATGACCACGAATCACTGCTTCCACTGAATCAGCGATCAAATCGCGACTTGGAAGTACATATTTCATTCCTTCATGGGCATGGGCTATTCCGTCACAAATGGCAATGGTATTAAATTCTAGTGGCAATCCACCAGCCGCTATAATTCCTTTTTTCACATATTCAGCTAATTCTCGTAAATGACAGTGACCGGGAACAATCTCATTCCATGAGTTAACCACTGCAATAATGGGGCGCTTTAGCTCCTTATAAGACGTACCGCACGATCCTAAATGTACCTTTGCCATAGCTCGTTGATAGTTAGGTAATTTATCCAACGCTTTTTCAGAAAACTTCTCCATATTAGTCCCTCTCATTTAAATTTTTATAAATCGATTCTTATCTAAAAAAAATCAAAGAGTCCTCCCAACACTATGTCAAGTCGGTACTCTTTGATCCTGATACCTAAGTCTAGGGACAGGCTCATAATGAGCCTGCCCTTCAAGACCTTGTCATTCTATTTCATCTCGCTTCTAGCTTTAGCAATCTCTGCCAAAAACTGCTTAGCTGTTTCTGTAATGGAAGCATAGTCTCCTGTCTTAGCGCCGGCAGTCAAGCTACCACCTGCACCAACAGCGACAACGCCCGCTTTTATCCATTGTCCTACATTCTCAACACTGACTCCGCCTGTCGGCATAATAGGAGCTTGTGGCAGAGGCCCTTTAATCGCTTTCACCATATTCGGTCCAAAGGCATCACCTGGGAATAACTTAACAATATCTGAACCAGCTTCCATACATTCGATCACTTCTTTAATGGACATAGCGCCAGCCATGATAGGCACCTGATAACGATTGCATAATTTTACAGTCTCTACATTTAAACAAGGAGAAACAACATATTGAGCACCACTTAAGATGGCAATACGAGCTGTTTCTGAATCAAGTACGGTACCAGCACCAATGATCAGTTCAGAAGGAGAATAAGCCTTCGCTAAATCTTCCATAACATGATGAGCCCCAGGTACAGTAAAGGTCATTTCGATGGCCTGCATACCACCAGCTAAGCAAGCTTCAGCAATACGTTTAGCCTGATCACCTGTTTCGGCTCGTACTACAGCAACCAAGCCGGATTTACAAATTCGATCTAAAATTTGAATCTTTTTCATATAAATACCCCTTTTCTTTATCTTACTTTTAATAACAAATTACCTTTATTGAATAGAATAAAGCGGTTTTTGATTGGATAATACCCGCAGAACTTCTTCTGCAGCCATCATAAGTGTTCGTTCTACAGATTCTGCCGTAAACCCTCCGCTATGAGGAGTCATAACTACATTGGGAAGTTTCCAAAAACGTTGGTCAGTAAAAGGCTCAGAAGAAAATGCGTCTAAACCAGCTCCGCCAAGTTGCCCACTCTGTAATGCATCAAATAGAGCATTCTCATCAATTAAATCCCCTCGCGCTGTATTAATGATGCAGGCACTTTTTTTCATGCGTGAAATAGCTTCAGCATTAATCATACCGCGAGTTTCTCCTGAAGAAGGCAAATGGAGAGAAATATAATCTGCTTCCTGATAGATTTGATCGACATCTACATAGCGTACTCCATATTTTTCTATTAACTCTTCTTTGGGATACAAATCATAAGCTAAGATATTCATACCAAAAGCAGCACAACGTTGAATCAAATGACTACCGATAGCACCCGTTCCCATCACTCCTATGGTCTTGCCGAATAGTTCAGAACCTGGAACACGTGTCCACTTCCCATCCCGAATGTTATCATCCATCAAATGAACTTTACGAGCCAAAGCAATGATGAAAGCAAAGGCCAACTCACAAACGGAAATACTGTTCGCTCCTGGGGTAACAGTAACTGTCACCCCATGCTTTTTTGTTGCTTCCAGATCAATATTATTATATCCAGCGCCATTGCGAGCAATCACTTTCAGGGAGGGAGCCCCAGTTTCAATGACAGCGCTGCTTATTTCATCCAAACCAGCAATCAAGGCATCTACGCCTTGCATCAAGGAACATAACTCCTTAGCCGTATATGGTTTCTCTGGTTTTTGTACCCGTAGCTCGTGTCCAGCCTGTTCCAGCAAGTCCTGAGCTTTTTTACAGCTGCTAAAAGAACGAGGTGTTGTTAAAATTACTGCCATCTCTCTTTTCCTCCTTACATTTCGTTGCGTTGAAAATCAGCAATCATCTTAAACTGTTCTTGTAAATTCCAATAAATCTGTTCATAGATGTTATAAAGTTTTTCATATGAAGCATGATTGCCCTCATTAGGACGGAATACTTTTTTGATGCCTACCATTTCAGCGGCTATATCAATGCTAGATACCATTCCTAATGTATAAAATCCTAAAATAGCGGCTCCAAAAGCGGCTCCTTCTTCTACATTGGGTACACAGATTTCCCGCCCCAATACATCGGATAAAATTTGCAGCCAAACTTCCGAGCGAGTGAAACTTCCACTAACACGAATTTCTTCGGCTTTTCCAGTAATATCTTCCAAAGAAAGTAAGACACTTTTCATGCGATAACAGATACCTTCTAGCACCGCGCGAATCATATGACGTTTGTCATGATTGAGAGTTAAGCCGAAAAATACGCCTCTAGCATCTGCATTCCAATAGGGGGCACGCTCACCAGTAAAAAACGGTAAGATGATGAGGCCATTGGAACCCGCAGGTACTTTTTCTGCATAGTTAGCTAATAAAGCATAAGAATCAAGGCCTAATTTTTCTGCCACCCTTTGTTCTGTTTCCGCAAATTTATCCTTAATCCAGCGGAAAGAAATCCCACCATTATTAATAGCGCCCCCTAACATCCAGCGCTCTTCTGCCAAGTTATAACACCAAGTTCTTCTCTTTTCATCCGTTTTAGGTTCATCCGCTGCCATTCTAATGGCGCCACTCGTTCCGATCGTTATATTAATTTGCCCTTTTTTTACCGCACCTACTCCAACGTTAGCTAACATTCCATCGCCGGCACCGATAATAACAGGTAAACCAGCGGGTAACCCTAGCCGCTGAGCCATTGTCTCCTCCAGAGGGTACTGGGTGGTCGTAGGCACTACTGTAGGCATTTGCTCTTTTGAAATTTCTAGTAATTTTAGAATTTCCTCATCCCATTCCAGGCTCTGTAGATTGTAGCATCCAGTTCCACTGGCAACAGACTTATCCACAACCCTCGTGCCCGTAAAACGATGGAAAACGAAATCCTTAATCGTACCAAAATAAGCAGTTTTGGCAAATAGTTCTGGCTTTTGTTGTTTAAACCAATAAATCTTAAGCAGTGAATACATTGGATGCATCGGGCAACCTGTACGATGATAGGAAGCAACTGTATCCAATTTTTCTTTAAATTCCTCAAGAAAAATTTGTCCACGGGTATCTGCCCATGTCATTAAACGACTTAAAGGTCGTCCATCTGCACCAATTGCCAAAAAGCTATGCAATACTGAGCTGAAGGCCACTCCTTTAACTTGCGAAGCCTCTTCTTTTAGCAACTTTACTGTTCTAGTTACAACAGCCTCTAGTGCCATCACAATTGTACCCGCATCCTGTTCCGCAACCCCTGACTGATCAGTAAACAGTGGGTATTCTTCCGTCTGAATGGCAGTAGCACTACCATCCAGGCGGTAAGCGACGGAACGAATACCAGTCGTACCAATATCAACACCAATCATAATTGATTGAGTCATTTTCACACCACCATTGTTATTGTATTTAAATCAGGTTTTATACTACTACTTGGTGTAATGTGCGCTCTTTTAGCAACACTCTCATACTTTATTTAATATATATTGCTGTATGGCAAACCCCACACCGCACTCCGTATTTTCTTTAGTTACGTAGACGGCCTGTTCCTTTAACTCTTCACAAGCATTTCCCATTGCGATGCCCAATCCTGCTGATTGTATCATGGCTAAATCACTACCTTCATTGCCAATAGCCATAACCTGTTCCAATGAAATATTAAAATGTTGGCAGAGACTCTTAAGGGCTGTTCCTTTGCTGACAGTATGCTCTACAATTTCCAGTCCTCGATCAGTATCACGGATCACTTTAAAATAATTAGACCAGTTCTTTAAAGTTTCCCGTGCTTCTTCAATTCGTGAAGGTTCATCAAATATTGCCAACCTGAGAAGGGACATCTCTAAAGCTCTTAATTGTTTTTTTCCTACAGCTGTATATGGAACGTTAAAAACTTTGGAATAACGTTGCGTTACTTCATCATCTTCCTGAACAAATAATCGATTTTTGCTATAGGCTTTAACATAGTAATCCTTTTCTTCAAACGCCATTACCATTTCCTTGAAAATGATTAAATCGATTGGTCTTTCCAGTAGAATTTCTCTTTCTTGCATATCGGATACATAAGATCCACTTAGAGAAATGAGCGGGATTTTGATCCCCAATTGTTGGGCATAAGGCAACATTGAGCACAAAGGACGTGCCGATGCTAATGTAACAAGCACACCTTTAGACATGATTGCTTGGATTGCTTTTACATCATCTTCATGAATCTGCTTATCTTCATTTAATAAAGTCCCATCTAAATCGAGTGCTACTAAACGGATATCTGAATATCTCATTTATCAAATCACCTCAACTAAAAAACTGTTCCATAATTTCGAGATGTACGTTCTTCTTACGTATTTTAACGTCACGTTAACTTAAGGACAAATAAACATAACGTTATAATAAGCAATATAAAAGGTACACCTCGATTTTTTTAAGCAGCTTCTGACTGATTAATAGTCTCTCTTTTAGTTTACAATCCAGCTCGAAGTTTCTTTATTATCAATTACACGTTTTAATTCACGTAGTAATAAGTAGGGCGTCATACGGAAAGTATCATTAGTGGCACCAGCTAGATGTGGTGTAAGAGTTACATTTTCCATGCTAAGCAAAGGATGATTTTCGGCAATTGGCTCTGTCCAGAATACATCTAGAGCTGCTCCGCCAATACGACGTTCTTGAAGAGCTTCAACCAGAGCGTTTTCATCAATTAAGCCTGCCCTGGCAGTATTGATAATATAAGCAGTAGGTTTCATCCACGAGAAAGCTTCCTTGCCAATAAGTCCAGTCGTCTCTGCACTCAGCCGTGCATGGATACTAACAAAATCAGATTCTTTACATAACTCTTCCAAAGAAACTTTTTTTGCCCCAAATTCTTGTAGTACTTCTTCGCTCACAAAGGGATCATAAACGACTATATTTACATTAAATGTTGATAATTTTTTTGCTACTAAACGAGCAATATAACCAAATCCAACTAACCCTATTGTCTTATCTTTCATATCACCCATAAATCCAGAGTTAGGGTATTTCTTTTTCCATTCTCCTTGTACGAGAGCAGCATGTCCACGAGCTAAATTACGCAGTTCACATAACATCAAAGCTACGGTAAAATCAGAAACAGCCTCAGCATTACGTCCCATGGTTTTCATCACTTTAGTACCATTGTCTGTAGCTGCCTTTACATCAGCATTCTCTGTTCCTGCCCGGCAAACTCCAATATAGGAAGCCTTACTGGAAGCAATGAGTTCTGCATTAATCGGCGTATGATGGGTAATCACCACATCAGCATCTTTAATTGCCTCATTTAATTCCACTGGTGGTTTACCAGCACTAGGTCCAAATTTTTCCACTTGACTGCGCAAGAACCAAAATTCTTCTTCACTAGCCGGTTTCCAGTCTACCCCATTCACATCTACGCTATCACCAAATACATCATGCACTGCTTTTCCCAGAGTTTCCGCTGATATCATTGGATCGCCTACAACTAAAAATTTCATAAATTAGTTCCTCCCAATTTGAGTTTCTTCAATTTTATAGTTTATATCTTTCACTGATGTATACAAATGCTTGTATACATTCTCATAAATTTTCCGGTATTCCAGATGCCTAGCCTCATCAGGTTCATAAATCAGTTCTGTGCGTTCAATTTGCTCAACAGCATCCGTTGCATTTTTGTAAATCCCTGCCCCAAGACCTGCAAGCATGGCTGCTCCTAGAGTAACAACTTCAGGAATATCCAGACAAATAATCCTTTTTCCTAATATATCCGCCTTCATTTGCATCCAAAAGGCTGATTTCGTTGCTCCGCCAGCGACGTGAATCGACTGCACCGCCTGTCCAGTCACTTTCTCCATCTCTTCAATAATTAAGGTAGCCTCAAAACAAAGTCCTTCTAGAATGGCTCTTGCCATGCAATCTCTAGTATGGAAGGTCGTTAATCCGAAGAAGGCACCCTTTGCTACAGGATCAGCGCCAGGGGTATATTTCCCCCTAAAGTGGGGTAACATAAAGAGTCCTTTAGATCCTAATGGAGCTTGCTCAGCTTCATTTAGCACCTTATCATAATTTTCTTTGGCGATTTCTTTACAGAACCATTCTAGAATGCAACCTGAAGAAATAACCTGTCCAGCTACATAATATTTATCATCAGCCACATAATTCACACAAGTAAAATTGGTGTCAATCGTACTTACATTAATCGCCGGCTGATCAACAACCATCAGAATTTGCTCACTGGTACCAATAGCACATAAAACATGTCCTTTGTCTACCGTACCACAGGCAAAGGCTCCACAGACATAATCCATACCACCAGTAAATACGGGTACACCTTCTGCTATCCCCGTACCCTTAGCTGCTGTAGGAGTAATATGTCCCACCAATCCTCCTGAAGGTTTAATCTCTGAACAAATTTCAAGTGGAATGCCTGCATGTTCTAAAATATCTTTATCCCAACACCGTTTTCTAAGATCAAGAGCCATAGTCCGACAGCCAACAGAAAGATCCACCGCTGCCTTACCAGTTAAACGATAAGCAATGTAATCCTGCATGGAAAGCCAATGTTTTACCCGTTTGAAGTCTTCGGGCATTTTGTCACGAATCCATTGCACTTTAGTGATTCCTGCCACAGGATTAGGGACAAAACCTGTTAACTCATAAGCTCGCTCAGCTCCAAAGGACTCATGCCACCATTTCGCAATGTCAGCAGTACGGGTATCAAACCAAGTAATCGATCGATGAATCCACTGATCATTTTCATCGAGCAGTACACTAGCTGCACCCATGCTAGCCACAGCAATGCCCACTACCTTCCCATCACTCAGTTCATTGATCACTTCTTGCAAGGCTTCCTGAGCTGCCTGCCAAATTTGATCAGGATCAAATTCAGCCCAGTTATTTTCAACATAGTAGGTTACAGTAGGACGGGAAGCGATCATATACAAAGCACCATTTTTAGTATAAGCTGCCGCTTTGCAATTGGTTGTTCCAATATCAATACCGATTAAATATTCCACTTATGTTCTTTCCTCTCTAAAGTTTGATGCAAAAAATTATTTAATGACGATTAACTCAGGGTGTTGTTGTATTTCTTCTTCTAACTCATCTATAAATGGACTTACACTAACGCGGAAACCACCACGAGCATCCACAACATCCATCCCTTGACGAATTTCTTTTAAGGATACCAAATGCGTTAGAAGTTGTTTAGCTGATACTTTACCACTACGAATCATTTCCAATGCTAGTGCATTATGGCGCGGTGCTGAAGAAAATGCTCCATAAACAGCAATTTGTCGATAATGTACATGATTAGCATCAAACTCAATGGTCGGCTGACTTTTCGGCAAACCTGCAAACAAACAAACTTTCCCCATCTTACTAGCCATGGCAATCCCTAAATTTTGCGCTTCTGCAGTCCCTGCTGTAATGATGACTACATTAGCACCCAAACCATTTGTTAGATCCATCACCGCTTGCACACCATCTGTTGAACTCAAATCAATATAAGCATCATAACCAAATTTTTCAGCTTCTTGCAGGCGTCTTGCACTGCGATTAATCAAAAATACTTTTCCGGCACCACGAGCTCGAGCGACTTCAGCATGCATACAACCAATAGGTCCAGCACCAATTACAGCCACCGAATCACCTAATTTAATATCCATAACCTCTTGAGCATTTAACACGCAGGCCAAAGGTTCAGCTAAAGAAGCTTCCAAATAAGTGACTTCATCAGGAATACGATTGATATTTCCTGCACGAATCGCACCAGCTGGCACTAACACATATTCAGCAAAACCACCGTTATAATGATGAGCAATGGTTTTGCGAGTGTAGCACATATTTTGCCAACCAGATAGGCAGTAGGAACAACTTCCGCAACCGATAGCTGGAGCCACAATGACCCGTTCTCCTACTTTATAGTTTGTAACATCTGCTGCAGCTTCTACGATTTCTCCAGCAATTTCATGTCCTAAAACAATCGGTGTTTGGATTGCCGCATGTCCATGTCTAAAAGTTCTCAAATCTCCGCCACAAATAGCACAAGCCTTTACTTTAATCAGTACAGTACCTGGCTCTACTTGTGGTTTTTGGATATCCTCAATTGTCATTTCGCCAATACCTTTATAAATTGCTGCTTCCATTATTTTTCGCTCCTTTTATTTTATGAATTTATTCAAACTTGTCTTTTTCTCACAATCGTAAAAAAAATTCAAGTTTCATTGTCATCCTTATATTCGACGTCCAACTATTATTTTAATAGCTGGACGTCTGCTACAAATAAACGCTCTATTATACGATTTGTGACAACAGAAGAATGAACACTAAAGCACTTACAGAGAGGATGGTTTCCAAAACAGTCCATGTTTTTAATGTTTGTGGTACAGTCATACCGAAATATTCTTTAACGATCCAGAAACCTGCATCATTTACATGGGAAGCTACGAGAGATCCTGATCCAACAGCCAAAACTAAAAGTTCCTTAGAAACACCAGGTAGATTGGCTACGATCGGTGCTACGATACCAGCTGCAGCCATCATTGAGACAGTTGCCGATCCTGTAGCTACACGAATCATCGCCGCAATAGTCCAGCCCATAACAATAGGGTTCACATTCATCGCTGAAGCCATTTTAGCAATTTCAGTACCAACGCCACTTTCTAACAGCACCTTATTAAAAGCACCGCCAGCACCGATAACCATTAGAATACCAGCCATTGCTGGCAGAGATTGATCACAGAACTTTGAGATTTGCTCCATCTTGAAATTACGGGCGAAACCAAAGGTAACAAACGCAAACAAGAGTGCAATTAAGAGGGACATAAACGGACTACCAAGGAATTTCAAAAATGAATACAGATAGGTTGTCTTACTCATGGTTAAGTCAGCAACAGTTCCCAACATCATTAAAATAACTGGCATCATGATTGTAAGAACGGTAATGCCAAAACCTGGCATGTCTTCATCTCTACGACCAGCTTTAACTTGATCAATAAAGACTTCTGGTACTGGTAAGTTTGGCATTCTTTTTGAGATAAATGATGCAAACATCGGTCCGGAGAGACACGCTGTCGGCAAACCAACAATTAAACTATAAAAAATTGTTTTACCAATATCTGCATGAAAAATATCGACGGCAGCCATTGCTGCTGGATGAGGAGGTACTAAACCGTGTACTGTTGATAAACCAGCCACGAGCGGCAAACCAACTTTAAGTAAGGAAATCCCAGTTTCTTTAGCAATCGTAAATACGAGTGGAATCAAAAGTACTAAACCAACTTGGAAAAAAACTGGAATACCAACAATAAAGGCCACAATCATCATTGCCCAATGAACCTTTTTTTCTCCAAAAGCACTAATCAGTGTCTTTGCAACTCGCTCTGCGCCACCTGATTCTTCTAACATTTTGCCAAGCATAGTCCCTAGACCTAATACTAAAGCAATAAAACCAAGAGTATTCCCCATACCAGCTTGAATCGCATCAACGATTTTGGTAAATGGCATTCCTGCCGCAACACCCATAAATACAGATACAATCATAAGAGTCACAAAAGGATTCATTTTAAATTTGGTAATCATGATTAAAAGTAAAAGTACCGAGATTACAGCAATTCCTAATAACATAAATAGATATACCTCCTTTTTTTTACTGACCTATTACAAACTCCTCATCACTTTGGCAATCGTTTATTTTCTCCCACCCCCTTTGACTACTGCATTTTTTAATTTCTTTGACTAAATTACGCTATAATTGAAAAAGTAAAATATTTACCATTATTTCACTTTATGTGTTTTTATGTGTTACTAACACCACATTTTTTTAGATAAATTACAGTAAAAAACTAATTATTTTTTCATTTTGCAATTTATTTTCATTTTGCTTTCATTTTGCAATTTATTTTCATTTTTATTATATATTCTGTTTATTAAAAAATCAATAGTTAATTTACGATATTTTTAAATATTTTCACAATTTCGCATTTTCGTTAATCATCTCTGTGCCTGCATTTTTAGTAAGATATGAAGATTCACAGATCCTCACTTTGAAAATGCTAAGCTGCGACCATCGATTGTTTTAGGGAGGACATTCAACATCTTGGAAAGTGAGAAGTTTTTTCAATATAAATTTTTCTTACAGAGAAAATTGTTTAACCTTGTTTATATGCATGATGCTTTGTTATACTAGTATTAATAATATCTAGGTTATAAGGGGGTTCGCATGACGACACGAGAAAATAAACAGAATGCCTGTTTAGTATTAATACATAATATGCTTCACACCTTAACTAAAACAGAAATCAAAGTGGCTGAGTATATCATATCTAATCCTGCTGAGGTCATGCATATGACCATTACCGAACTAGCTGAAACGACCGGTAGTGCTGAAGCTACGATTTCCCGTCTCTGTAAGAAGCTTAGTTTTGCAGGCTTCCAAAGCCTTAAAATCGCCTTGGCTAGCGACTTATACGAGCCGATGGAATCTGTATATAACGAAGTTAATCCTGATGATACCACCAATATCGCTGCCGGTAAAATTTTCCACAACATAAATGAAGCTCTGCAGGATACACTAAAAATATTGAATCCTGAATCTTTAGACCGCGCCGTCACCGCAATTCTCTCAGCGCGTCGTATTGAAGTCTACGGAACAGGTGGCTCAGCTCCTATAGCCCTAGATGTGGAACACCGTTTTTCCCGTTTTGGCACCCCAATCAGAGCTCATGCCGATCAGGACATGCAGGTCATTTCGGCATCACTATTGCATCCTGGTGATGTGGTCATAGCGATTTCTCATTCTGGCTCCAATCAAAGTATTTTAGAATCTGTTAAGATTGCTAAAGACAATGGTGCTACTGTAATTGCTATTACAAGCTACTTAAGATCGCCTCTTAGCCAGATTGCACATATTATATTAAATGGAATGGCCAAAGAAGTTAACCATCGGTCTGAAGCCATGTCCTCACGTTTAATTCATTTGGCCCTTATTGACGTTCTGTATGTAGGTGCCATGTTAAGGCAACCTGACCGCATCATATCCAACATGCAAAAAATCCGTGAAAATATTGCTAAAAGACGCTTTTAAACCCCAAACCCCTTAGGATAGTGCTGGCTTCATATCTTCACTATCCTAAGGGGTTCGTTCTTATTTATGATAACCTCCTATTTTTTACGGTATATGTGTTTTTTTTCACTTAATAACGTTTTCTGCAATTTTGTTCCTTTTTAATAACGATTATGAAACTTTTTTTCAAAAATATTATTCTATATTGTACCATTGCCTGTACGTCTCTTTAATATCCTTATTTAATTGAATATTGTTTTTTCGCAATTATCAATTTATAATGAATACTGAAATTAATTTTAATTAAAACACTTTAATATCAAAAACTTTCAGCATTCTTACTTGAAAAAGAGAAAATATTATACTTTCTGATTCCGATAAAAAAATCCTAAATAAATGCTAACAATCTAGCACTTATTTAGGATTAGATAGATCAGTTTTTAAATATCATTAGATTTTCATTTTTTGAAAGATTGAATCCGCTTTAATGATAGCCTTTTCTATCTTTTTAATTAATTTTTCTTCATTTTCCCGATCTAAACCGACGCGTTTTAAATCTACGCCTCTTGCAATCGCTGTAATTTTTTCGGGCAGATTATTACTGATTCCAAGCTGCTTAAGACTGACAGGAAGATCTAATTTATTAATCTGTGCCACAAGTTTTTCTACTTCTTCATCTGACTTATCTTCCAAAATCAGCTGGACAATCAGCCCAAATATCACCCTTTCACCATGAAGGCTATCACTTGCTTCCTGGATTTTTGTAAGGCTATGATCAATGGAATGAGCATGTACAAAATTTAAAACAAGTTTTCCATCCTTTGCACTCCCCACCAATCCGGCTAAGAAAATGATGACATCGATCATTTCTTTAACAGCTTTAGTAACATTTTTACTAGCCGCTTCTTCTATTGCTACCAGTCCATACTCATCAATCACATCCAGAATAAGCTGTGCCGATTGTAAAGAGGAGCGTAATGCAATATCTTCTGGTGTTTCTGCTAACTTTGGTGCATATTCATACCACTTTGCAATCGAGTCACCAATACCAGCTTTTAAATATTTAATCGGTGCATTGGCGATAATATCAGTATCTGCCAGTACAAGAACAGGACAATATTTCTGATGCAGAGCACCCTTAGCCGACCCATCTTCGTTGTAGACGGTAGATAAGGCTGACCATGCAGCACAAGTACTTGCAATGGTTGGTATTGTCACGACCTTAAGATCTAGGTTATCCCCTACGGCTTTTGCAAGGTCAAGGGCTTTTCCGCCACCGACCCCGATAATAACATCAGCCTTAACCTCTCGTCCATAATCTGCATATTCTTGAATTTCTTCCATTGTGACAAATCCCGTAAATTCTTTGACTAGAAAATTAACATGATAACTTTCTAAGCTTTTGAAGAGTTGCTCACCAACTACTGATAAAGCAGTTTTTCCACCTATAATCAGGGCATTATTACCATATGGGGTAATATGCAAACCTGCTGTTTTTATGATTCCCACTTCATTGAAGTAAGCATCAGGCGTCTTGATTAAAATCATTTTCTACACTCACCTTTGACATAGTTTAATTGTTTTCAATAGATTAATAAATCAATCACTGTATTCAACAATATACTTCTATTTCTCTTTTAATCGCTATTTTCCTTTTAATATCACTTATATTAATTTTTTATCGCTATTTTTTCTACTGTCTACCTGACAAGAAACATATTATTTACTAAAGATTGAGACCATTATCTAAAAATCTATATAGTTTTACTCATCACCTTACGTATTGTCCCACAAATGAAAAAAACCTTCCAATAAAAAAATCTGTTGAAAGTCTTACAGGGAACTCACCAGCAAAACGTACGCTAAGAAATTTCAAATGAGAAAAAGACATTATTCCTATACGTTAAGGAATAATGTCTTTTTTAATAAAGGGTGTGGGATCTTGTTGCTTAAATCAGTATAATGAACTGACTGTGGAAAGAACCACTTTTACTATATCATATAGGGGTACGGCAACGATTCGTGTAAAAAAAGAATAATATAAATTAACAACAACCATTTATTATACTCATTGCATATAGTTATTCTTTATATATTACGTTGCTAAACATAAATATCTTAATCACTTTTTTTGGTTTTAATATACTGTTTATATTCATTACCCCATTGAAAAATTTCTTCTAAAACAGGCAAAAATTTCATTCCAATTTCGGTCAATGAATATTCTACCTTTGGTGGAACTTCTGCATATACTTTCCTATTTATCAGCTGATAACTTTCTAAATTACGAAGTTCTTTTGTTAAAGTGGATTCTGTTACGTCTGGTGTCATGCGATTTAATTCTCCAAAGCGAAGAGTTCCTAAACTTAAATGATATAGTATTAAAAGAGTCCATTTTCCTCCAATCATTTTCTGCACTGTTGACATGGGACAATTTTCACGGTGATCTTTATCATCATTCATTTTTTCACTCCATACTATCATAAAAGATAGTATCCATTAAATATTACAGTACTTGATATAATTATTATAACCTTGTAAAATGTGCATGTAAATAAAATCTTAATAAAAACACATAATCTTGCTCTTTCAAACAACATAATTAAAGCGAGGTAAAAAATGTAAAAAATGTAAAAACGAGTTAATTTATTAGTAGTAATATTCAAATGTAATTTTTCGCAGAAAGGTGATAATCATGATTAACTCAACAGATTTTTTTAAGGTGCAAAAACTGGATGATGATTTATATGTCATTACTGAAGCTGGATTTGTGCATTTTTATCTTATACTAGGGCAGAAGAAAGCGGTCTTAATTGACGCTGGTTGTGGTTTCGAGGACATAAGGCCTATCATCAGAAGTATAACAGATCTACCGGTGATGCTGATATTGACCCATGGCGATCCTGACCACAGCTACGGAAGCCAATATTTTGGAGATGTATGGCTGTACCAGCCGGACTACGGTCAGATTATGGGTTTTGACACAAAGCATGAAAGGCAGTTCATGGCTGGATTGGGAGTAAATTTTCTGAAAGAAAATAACCCTAAAGCCATTGAACGTTTCGATAGCAACGCATTCGCTGAAAAGAGCCTGCTCCGAGTCCTGACGCCGCATTTTTTAAAGGATGGAGAATTGTTTGACTTGGGCGGAAAGACTTTGGAGGTAATATTTACGCCGGGGCATTCTTATGGGCATATCATGCTGCTGGATAGGGTAAAAAAGAGACTTTTTTCAGGAGATATGATTTGTGATTTCCCCATCATTTTCTTTTTCGAATCAGATAGAAACGGCCCGTTTTCTATGGCACTAGACAGCTGGAAAAAGATAAAACAATTAGAAAAGGATATCAATGATATTTATAGTGGACATGGACAGATCCCAATTACAATGGACTACGTTGACGCATACATCGAATGTTTCTCGGGAGAAATTCAGCAGAATTATTTAAAGGATAAACCGTTTTCTACACCTTTAGGGCGCGGGTACCAGCATATCTATAAAACCGTCAATATCCAATACTCCGATAAGAGACTAGAGGAATTTTTAGGACATAAAGTGGAACGGGTTGATCTGTAGTCAAACAGGAGATCTCTAAACTGCACCAATGAGAGTATAAACTCATTCGCAAGCGTCTTCACGGAAGAAAAAAATAAGTTTGAAACATCTTCCTTGCTGGCAGGAATAGGAATAAAACTATTTGAGTCGGAAAGGAAGATTTTCATGTTGCGCTTATACTGCTCCGTTGGCCACTATAAGCTAGGCTGCTTGATGGAAACTTATTTAGAAACGCAAATCTATGTACCGACGAGTAATTACGCATTTTCAGAGTCTACTTCACCAGGGCAAGGTCAGAGTTGGGTTATGATGACCAAGCTTCCTGAAGCGCAATCCCATACCCAGAGTGACAGCAAGAATCCGGCCGGCTGGAGAAATTATATCGAATCGAGGGCGTTTCCAGCGGCGATCACTGGCTTTTTCCTGGCATTTGTCTACGGCGGAATCCTTGCTTTCATTTCGACTTATGCCAAAAGTTTGGGAATTCTGGCTAGAGCCATCTTTTTAGGAAAAAAAGGCGAGCTACGGGAAGGTGCTTTGCAAGATCAACTACAAAGAGCCAGTATATTAAATATCATCATCAATTTTATCTAACTCTTTATTCAGCAAGCCACTCGCCCATTCTCTTAGATTCTGCCACCACTTCGGTTTGCGTGTAGAAATCTTCTGGCTTACGTGTTCCTCCAGCAACAAGGATTTTATAAGCGCCAAAACCAAGGAACGAAAGATTCTTACCCATATGTTCAAAATAGTGGTGGAACATGGACGTATCCGGCCTTCCCTGTGTTACCGCCAGCAGAATCTTCTTTTCAGGAGCTAAGTAACTGGAATAGTCGGGTTTCAAAAAAGGATATAAACGATCAATCACCTGTTTCAATTGTGCCGTCATCTGCCACATGTAGACTGGTGTTGCAAAGACGATACCACTGGCAGTATCAATCTCATCGTACAATTCTTGCATATCGTCCTGCAAGATGCAGCGATGTTCTTCTCCTTTACAGGCATAACAACTCTGGCAGCCTTTAATATTCATACCATTGAGGTAATAGGATTTAATCTCAGCCCCCCTCTCAGCTGCCGCCTCGCTGACTACTTCTGCCAGTGCAGAAGTAGTGCCTTGCTTACGAGGACTGCCATTAAGAATAACGATTTTTTTCATAATTATACCCCCACCTTTAAATAATATCTTAGCCAATCTTTTTGGCAGGACATTTTGTATGGTCAACAAACCATAAGCACTTCCTGGAAGAACCGCCACAGTTGCGGCATTGCTGAATCGGCTCATCTGCAAGAACCTTATTTGCCCAGTTTTCATCAGCATATATTCCCCTGCCGATTGCTGCAAAGTCTACATATTCATTTTCTATCAAGAATTTTGCCTGCTCGCCAGTAAAAATTTCTGACACGGCAATGACAGGAATCTTTACATGCTTTTTAATCTCACTGCCATTGAATGCTATCGTACTGCATTGAAAATCAGCTGGAATAATATTGGCAGGTTCATTCATACCAAAAGAGACATGAAGAAGATCAACCCCAGCTTCTTCAAAGGCCTTGGCAACGTCTATTGCCCCTGTCACATCAGGAATATTGCCTCCCATACGAACACAAACAATGAATTCTTCGCCAACGACTTGGCGAACCTGAGGCATTATTTCCGTTAGAAAGCGTATGCGATTTTTTAAGGTTCCACCATAGTTATCAGTTCTCTTATTAAAAGTGGAATCTAGAAATCTACATAACGTATATCCATGAGCAAAGTGATATTCAATGCCATCAAATCCTGCTTGTTTTGCTCTGGTTGCAGCTGCAATACAGTCTTCCTGCATCGTATGTATCTCTTCTATCGTTAATTCATTAATATCTATATCCCCGCAAGAGAGCTGCATCATTATAGCAGAACCATATCTATGACAATTTTGAGCAATTTTTTCCAACGGTTTCATCTGTTCATCACTCCAAACACCAATTTGTTTGGTCGCACCCACAACAGAAGTTGCTTGTATAATGATCAAGCCGGTACCACCTTTTGCTCTTTTGGTATAGTGCTCAACATACTGCTCACCATACATACCTCCATTATCACCTGTAAAAGTAAAACAAAACATAGGCGGCATAACAATTCTATTTTTTATTTTCTTCCCTCTAATGATAAATTCATCGGATAATTTACTCATTGGATCATACCTCATTTCTTATATTTTCACACAATAGATATACCCTATACTACAATACTATTCCAATAAATAACAAGTACGCACTTAAATGTATGATAGTACCTATTTATATACCAACTGTCATAGATGAGAACGAGCCATAATCGAGCAGCCGAGGCATCCGCTCCGAAATGAAGAAAGATGGCTTCACATCTACCTAGTGAAGCCACCTTTCTATTTGAGTTCCTCAAAATTCTTTGAATCAAAGAGTTTATTTACGCGGTATCTAGGAATTAATTATACCCGGAATTTGCTGACTGCACGTTGTAATTCTTGAGCCATTTGGGACAGAGCCTCACTCGAACTTGCAATCTCTTCCATTGATGCAGATTGTTCTTCAGTCGCTGCCGAGACTGTCTGGGTCTGACTTGCTATATTTTTGCCGATTGTATCAACTTCCCGTACCGAGGTCACAATTTGCTGGCTACCGCTGGCCATTTGCTGGATTGCTGCCGTAATGTCAGTCGCCTGATCCGACACTTGATTAATCAGCGTCACAATTTCTCCGAATGCTTGTCCTGCTGTATTTACAACTTCAGCTCCTAATTTGACTTCACGAGTGCCATCGCCCATAGCCATGACAGCCTTGTCTGTATCACTCTGAATCTCTCTAATCAGATTGGCAATTTGCTTAGCTGCATCATGGGATTGCTCTGCTAGTTTACGCACCTCATCTGCCACTACCGCAAAACCTCTGCCTTGCTCACCTGCACGAGCTGCTTCAATGGCCGCATTGAGCGCCAAGAGGTTAGTTTGCCCTGCAATACCAGATATGGTGTCTACAATTTGACCAATTTCCTTAGATTGTTCACCAAGTTTGCTTACCACTTTAGCGGAATTAGTCACTGTTTTTTCGATGTTCACCATTTGGTTGACGGCTATTTGAACCGCTTTACTGCCCTCTTTAGCCGCATTGGCTGTTTTATCAGATATACTCGCCATATTGGTGGTATTGGCAGCGACTTGCTGAATTCCTGTCGACATTTGTCCAATGACTGCAGAGGTTGCTCCCACAGCCTTTACCTGATTTTCGGCCCCTTGTGCCACTTCAGTAATTGAAGATGCTACCTGATTCGTTGCCTGTGCTGACTGCTCGGCACTGGCCGTTAATTCTTCTGAAGAAGCTGCCACTAGTTCAGCCGATTGGGATACCTGGCGTATGAGATTTCGCAAGTTGGTAGTCATTGTATTGAGGGCCATTCCTAACTGTCCAACTTCATCCAGAGATGTAATTTCTACTTGCTTAATCGCAAGATTACCATTGGCGACTTCTTGAATACGCCCAACCATTATGATTAGGGGATTAGTGATTCTGGCAGCTATAAACCATCCGAAAATGATTGCCAATATGGCAACGATGGCTGAAAGGATTGAGATCCAGCTGTACGCTGATTGGGCATCGCTTAGTGACTCTTTACCCAATTGTGCAGCCTCTTTATTATTGAATGTAATAAGCTCTGTGATGGTATCATTCGCTTTTGTCCAAATTGGATAAGCTTCGGCACTTCTCTTGTTAACCAGAGCAAGATCATTCGCCTTACCAGCTGCTATAATGCCTGGAAGTTTCTCCATATAAACGTCCCAGTCTTTAGAAAACTTCTCATAGATTTTACGTTCCTCTGGGCCACTAATCAGATCTTTCTCATAGATTTTACGATTCTTTTCTAAATCTTGAAGTAGTTGATTCAGTTCTGACTCAAGCTTAGCTTTTAGATTAACATCAGTTTCTACCGCAATAGCCGATGCTAAACGAGGTACATCAGACGTCGCACCATTCATCCACCCCATCATAGCTACACTTGGCAACCAGCTATCATTTATTTCTTTAGCGTTATCTCTCATACCTAATATTCGCAGAATGGCAAAACTACTTACTAGTGATGATAATATGACTACAACGAGAAAACTAACAACCAATTTTTTCTTAATACTTAAATTCTTAAAGTTCAACTACAACACGTCCTTCCGTTTTAGTTATGAACTAACTAGAATGAAATACCAGACACTTCTTTACTTCATCAAGTATGACATTTCCATAACACCCATGTTCTATAAATTCAATACTACATTTTTATGATTTTTTACAATTGTTGTTATATTTCGACAATTAAAATTTATCTCCTTCTTCTCCATCAAAAGAGTTCCCATGCAGTCCCTCAGTCTAACTCCTTAAAAATTGTCGTGGATTATTACTGCATTTGCATACTTTTCAATTATATCCATAGCCTGATTGATGTTAATTGGTTTAGTAATATAATCATCCATACCGACTTCCAAGCATTTCTCTCTATCCCCCTTTAGAGCATAAGCAGTCATCGCTATAATCGGTGTATGATCATTCATATATTTTTCTTTTGATCTAATGCTGACAGTTGCTGAATATCCATCTACATAAGGCATATTGATATCCATCAAGATGATATCAAATTTACTATTTTCAAAAGCATTAATGGCTTCAATTCCATTTTCTACCGCAATCACTTCGAACCCTCTTTGCTTTAACATGATCGTTACGATATCCCTACTTATTACATCATCTTCAGCAAGTAATATTTTTTTAGTTTTTTCGTTATTGCATCGAATGGAACCCTGTACAGTAATATCCTCTATAAGATCTTTCACTTTCTCTTCTGGAAGTTCAAATACAGCCGTAAAGAAGAAACTACTACCTAAATTTTCTTTACTTTCTACTCCAATCTCTCCATCCATGATTTCAATGATTTTTTTTGAAATAGCAAGTCCAAGTCCTGTTCCGCCAAATTTTTTGGTTGTCGAGCCATCGACCTGACTAAATCGTTTAAATAATTTGTCAAGTTTATCTTCAGGAATTCCAATCCCTGTATCCGTTACAATAAACTTTATTTTCACTTGCTTGTCATTTTGTTCCTCAACCTCTACATTGATAAGGACTTCACCTTGATATGTAAATTTAATTCCATTTCCAACTAAATTAGAGAGTATTTGACGCAATCTGACAGAATCACCGATAATATGATTTGGTACTTCCCTCTCAATCTTCAATGCAAGATTGAGTCCTTTTTTTCTTGCACCTATGTCAAATAAATCAATCACTTCGTTCATCGTCTTTTGAAGGTCAAAGGACTTCTTCTCCAATTCAATTTTACCAGCTTCAACTTTTGAATAATCCAATATATCGTTTAATACTCGCAGTAGTGAAATTGTGGATGACTTTACAATCGTTAAGTATTCTCTTTGGTCTTCTTTTAAATCTGTCATTAGAGTTAAATCTGTCATTCCAATAATTCCGTTCATTGGCGTACGTATTTCATGAGACATATTCGCAAGAAATTGGCTTTTTGCAAGATTTGCACTTTCAGCTCTTTCTAACGCTAACTTCATCTCTTGCTCTGCTTTTTTACGTCCGGCAATATCAATTCCAATCCCCGCAAAATAGATTTTCCCGTCTACTTCTAGAGGAACTGCTGTTAAGTAGGCAACCATTTTTGTACCATCTTTTCTTCGTAGGTCAGCCTCGGCCTCTGCAAATCCTTCCTTGAGGGCTTTTTGTACCATCTTATTAATATACTCTGTGGTTTCTTCGTCTCCCTTGTACCAAGCAAGGAAATCCATACCTAATAATTGATTTGCGCAATACCCTGTCATCTCTTCATGTCGCTTGTTCCATCGCACTAGCTTGCCTTGGTCATCATATAAATAAAGTATTCCAGGGACACTATTAAATAAAGCATCCGTCAATAATTTTTCAAGAGACAATGCTTCTTGCATCTCTCGTAATTTTTCAAACTGAGCTTTAAGTTCTTCTTCCATCGCTTTGCGCTCCGTGACATCACGTACGATAGATACAGACCCGATAATATTACCTTCACCATCTCGAACAGGGTTAGCAGTAATCTCTCTACTACGCCATTCTCCAGTTGTTGGAATTAAGACTAGTTGCTGCTCGTTGAGGATGACCTCTCCTTTCAGTGCCCTTAGCGGAGGCGCATCTTCCACCAGACGAGGACTCCCATCAGGGCATCGCACTTCCAAGTTAGAAAGCCTCTGCTCAATAGTCATCTCAGCCGAGTCGAGATGGAATCCCTGGTGAGCTGCTTGATTGGCAAAAATGAATGTCTTGTTTATATCAGCAAACCAAACCTCATCGCTCATACTATTGATTAGGGCTGATAATTGATCTTTCTCATGCTGGACAGCTGCCGCTAGCCTCCTGGTTTTTTCGTGTTTACTAATAAGCAGGCTGCAAAAAAATAGAATAAATAAACAGACTAGGGAAACTCCGAAAATATAATTTTTTTTGCGTTCTTCATAAGCAGCCATAGCTACTTGAGTCGATTTACCCACCGCGACTATTAACGGATACTCGGGTATAATGCGATAACTTGTTACACGGGTAACTTTATCCAAAATATTCGTCGACAAAAACGAGGCTTCTAAGTGACCATTTTGAACATTCTCCCAAAATTTGCTACCTCTATTATCTTGACCTGTCTCCAAATTGTCGCCAACACGACGGGCCCGATTGAAACCATCCTTGCCAATCAGGGATATCAATTGATTTTGGCCAAGGTCTATCTTCTTATAAAACTCAAGAAAATAGTTCGCTTTTAAACCTAGGAAGACAATGCCACCAAACGATCCATCTGGCTTATTGATACGACGAGTCATGGGAATAATGTTCTGTCCGGAACTGAGACCAATAACCGGCCTGCCGATAACTAAATCCTGGCTGTCAGTGACACGATGTATCTGAAAGTATTCTCGATCCGAGCGGTTCGCCCCAAGAACGTTCTGAATAAAGGATACAACGATGACACCCTGTTCATTGTAGATTGCCACGAGATTTCGGCTTGGATCTTCCATCAAATTTTCCGCATAAGTGGAAAATAATGGACTAGAAATACCATCTCGTTCATAGGCCTTTTGCAGATTAATCATATCCTTATCAGCCTCTGTGACAACCCGTCGCACATGTTCTTCAAAGGCTTTAGTTAAATTCATTGTTTCCTGTGACGTTTCTGCAAGCGTTCTATCATAATCATATTTAATTTCATTATATGCATGCAACCACAATCCACCAATCAGCAAGACGCCTAGTAAAATAATGAGGCACGAATAGTTGGATAGCCAATGTTGCTTGTTTTTTTGGGTCAGTTTAGAAAGTGTGAACATATTCAGAGAGCGCCTCCTTTTCTGATGACAATCTTTATGTACGTCTCAATTAAATTTGGGTGGAATTTTTTCATAAAATTTAAAATCACTCTATCTTTCAACAGACTATATCCAGAATCATACTGAGTTGTCATTATTCGATATATAAATTTCTTATTCAACTTTTCTCGACTAAATCCTTGTGAATTATTACCTTTTTTGTAAAAATAAAATAATCATTTCACTATAAATCATTTCACCACTTTAGCCGTATTGCCTTTATGCAACTCTCTGTTACTTTAGAATCTGCTAGCCTAGTTGTCGCAGTAAAAAAAGAAGAATCCAGTTCAGATGTTGTTAACTGGCTCTTCTCTTGATGTTTAGTTTATTATACAATTTCCAGTTGATGATGCCCTTAGTGCCAATGACTCAAACAGTCTGTTTAGTCCGCAAGCTCGTCTTAACGGCGTTTCAATTCTTCATAGATTATCTCAAACCCCTTGTTAATCGCAGCTTTATTGGTGCGCGCAATACTCGAGGACGATAGGGATGGCAGGCTGTGCGAAAACGCTAGAACGCTATTGACCACCGTAGTGGACGATAGAGTGGACGATAGGGACGGTCTGTAGTGCATCTAAAATAGTGGACACTGTCCCCACCCAAAATGTCTTTAAATTTTAGGGGAGTTGCTGTCTAAAAGTGATTGGAGATAAATCACGTAACCTTTT